>NZ_JBFDUZ010000007.1 GCF_040719145.1 Paenibacillus sp. JQZ6Y-1 | reverse complement strand
GGCGAGCTGGGTACACAAATCGACAACATCATGTCCCAAACAACCTTCAACGGTATCAGCATCACGAAGGGTGTTACAATCCAAGTTGGCGATAAAACTGGCGTAACAATCTCTATCGGTGCGATCACAACTACAAGCTTCAAAGGTTTGACTTCTACATCTAGCCTGAGCAGCATCGAAACAGCAATCCAATCGGTAGCAACAGAGCGCGCGAAACTGGGTGCTAAGCAAAACCGTCTGGAATACACTTCGAACAACTTGGGTACTACTACAGAAAACCTGACAGCAGCGGAATCTAACATCCGTGATACTGATATGGCTTCTGAAATGGTTAAACTGACTAAAAACAACATCTTGGTACAAGCGGCACAATCCATGCTGTCCCAAGCTAACTCTGCACCACAAGGCGTTCTGTCCCTGCTGCGTTAATCCTAAGCGGTGGCGATTCTCGCCCATCCGAGAGGTCCCGGAATTCTGGGGCCTCTCGTTTTTTTATTACATACAATTTCCTGATTATGAAAAAAGGGGGATGGGAATAAGGTATTACGCACTATTTTACCTATTATTTACCGGGAAATATGAGATTTATATTAAATGCTCTTCCGATGAAGCCGATATATATAATAACAGGCAAGATATGAAATCATTCATCCCACCGGGCATTATACCGGGAAAAGAGGTGTTCTAATGAAGATGAACGTTTCAGCAACAGGCTCAGCCAATCCCAATCTGCTACATATTACTCCAAGCGAACCTGTTCAGATTAATGCCATTCCCATTTCGGAAGATACGGCAAGCGATCCGTCAGTTCAAGTGGTGTCCGTCGATGATAAGAAGAAGGTCGAGGAAATGGAGCGCATCACGCGGGCCATGCAAGGCCCTAATGTGAGTCTCCAAATATCGGTACATGATAAATTAAATGCAATCATGATCAAAGTTTATGATAAAGATAACGGCAACCTGATTCGTGAGATTCCACCTGAGAAAACATTGGATGCTGTAGCAAAAATGCTTGAAAATGCAGGCATTTTGGTCGATAAAAAAGTATAAGGAGGAATTGCAATGGCAGTTACAAGATTATCCGGATTAACTTCCGGTCTGGATGTAGACTCAATCGTAAAAAAATTGATGGAAGCTCAGCAAACTAAGCTGGATAAATTAAATCAACAAAAAACAAAGATGGAATGGAAACAGGAAGACTATCGTACCCTGACGACCTCCATCGTTGATTTTAGAAACAATAAGCTGTCTACGTATTCCAAATCAACAGCACTGAGCGCGAAAACGACAGCTGTGACAGGCAATACAACT
Organism: Paenibacillus sp. JQZ6Y-1; assembly: GCF_040719145.1. Lineage (NCBI taxonomy): Bacteria > Bacillati > Bacillota > Bacilli > Caryophanales > Paenibacillaceae > Paenibacillus > Paenibacillus kandeliae. The sequence continues at coordinate 95,479 of NZ_JBFDUZ010000007.1, read as the reverse complement.
GCAGTTACCGCAACCGCTTCTAGTACAGCGACAGGTTCACTGGCTGTACGTGTAGATCAGCTGGCAACCTCCGGTAATCTCCAGTTATCTACTGGCGTCAAAAGCTCCACACAAACACTAGGCACTTCTCTTGGAAATACAGGTTATGTTGAAGTGAACGGCGTACAAATCGCTTATGATGGTTCCACTGATACGATGAGTTCACTCGTTACCAAAATCAACTCGAATGCATCGGCTGGTGCTACTGCGATTTACGATTCCACTTCTGGTAAGCTGTCTATTTCCTCTAATAATACAGGAACCGCAGTAAGTGTTGGTGGCGATCTGAAAGGACTGTCATCCAATGCCACTGGCGTGTCGCTAGATACTGGGATTTCATCTGCGGATTCCAACACAAAGTTGGGAGACTTGAAAGCAGCTAATAAAATCAGCTACAACAGCAATACGGTTTCCATTAACGGAACATCGATTAGCTTTGACGATACAGATACGGTAGCTAGTCTGGTAAGTAAGATCAATGCTAGCAGCGCTGGCGTTACTGCCGGATTCAACTCCTCTACTGGCGAAATGACTATTAATAATACCGACACAAGCTCTACAACGGCAGTCAGCTTGAGCGGCGACCTGTTTACGAACTCCAACGGTTTCAAGCAGGATGGATTGTCTGCTACCGGTAAAGTGGCAAAGGTTAACGTTAACGGTATGGATATGGAATATGCGAGCAATAACTTTACCGTCAATGGCGTGAGTGTAACGTTGAATAGTGTGTCTGGTACTGGCGGCGTAACCAATATCAACGTCAAATCCGATACAAGCTCGATCCTTTCGACTATCAAATCGTTTATTAGCGATTACAATACACTGATCGATAAAGTCAATTCCGAGCTGGGTGAAAGTGTATATCGTAGTTATACACCACTGACCGATACGCAAAGAGAAAGCATGACAGATGATCAGATCAAACTGTGGGAAGAAAAAGCAAAGAGCGGTAGCTTGCGCAATGATACAACCTTGTCCAAGATGGTTTCCGACTTGCGTATGACATCCTTGGCGTCTGTAACGACTTCTGACGGTACAACGCTGAATTTGCAAACACTCGGTATTACAACGGGAACATACAGCGAAAAAGGGAAGTTGGTCATTCAGGATGAGGACAAACTGAAGGCAGCAATTGAAGCGAATCCAGATCGTGTTGCTGAACTGTTTGGCAAAACGAGCAGCGATACTTCAGCTTCCAGTACAAGTTCTGGGGTATTCACTAGAATGTCCAAGATTGCGAATACAGCATTGACTGCCTTGTACAGCGCAGTAGGTACATCCACAACGAGTACTTCAACCAATACGGATTTTGCATCCAACTCGGAACTGAGTCGCCAGATTACGGCGATGGATGATAAAATCTCGGATTTCAAAGAATTTATGACACGTATCGAGAACAGTTACTATACCAAATTCACAGCGATGGAATCAGCTGTAAACAAATACAATTCGATGTCCAGTAGCTTATCCAGCTTCTCAGGCTAATTATTCTCTTAAGGAGTGAAGAATTTTGAACTTAGCATTTCAAAAATATCAACAGTCATCGGTGCAAACGGCTTCCCCTGGGCAATTGATCATTATGCTGTACGATGGAGCGATTCGTTTTACCAAACAAGGAATCGTAGCCATTAACGATAAACAATATGAACTGGCAAACAAAAGTCTGGTACGTGCGCAAGCGATCATTAATGAATTGACTGCTGCTCTTGATCATAAATATCCGATCTCCAAAGAACTGGCTCGTTTGTACGAATACATGAACTACAAACTGATTCAAGCCAATATCCGCAAAAATGCAGAAGATGCTGAAGAAATCATCGGACATCTGACCGAATTGCGCGATACTTGGAAAGAATGTATCCGTATCGTCGGCTCTGGCGAGGCGGTACAACAGGAAGTTTCGCTATGATTGAACGCTCACTGCGCAAGCTGTATAATCAGACGGTTTATACGGCTGAGAATATTGCGGAAGCAGAAGAGAACGAGCTGATCGCTTTGATCGCTTTGCGAAATGGAGCGATGAGTGATCTGGAGCAAAAAGAGCAGGTCAATGAAGAAGAAAAGCAGATGATTCGCGATATTCTATCCTATGATGAGATTATTGTAGGGCGAATGAATGAAATTAAGGATGATGCAGCATTGCAGCTTCGTAAAATTCGTCAGTATCATATGCAAAGTAAAGCATATGGCGAAAATAAAGGTACCGCAATGGGCTACAGCAATCCGTATAGTCGCTAATATCGATTTCAATTCTATATGATAAAAAGCAGCCACTGGAGATGATCCAGTGGCTGCTTTTCTTTGGACAATAAAATGAGCAATCTAAGTGGGAATACATGCTGACGATGGATGTAACTCGTTCATGCGTTAGAATATAGTTCTTTATAGCGATCGATAGTTGAACTACAGTGAGTTACAGTGATCTATAGCGATCCATAGTTGACTTATAGTAATCTACAGCCATCTATAGTGATCTATAGCATCCATTCCGCGAAGTATGATTCTGCCAAGTTTAGAATTACGATGAGGCAGCCGGCAGCCCTAGATGTTTCTCCAGCAAATTCAGAATCTCGCTATCTACTGCGTCATCAAATTTACGGGCAAAGACGCAGTCTGATTGCAGAATCTTATCAAAATCTGCTTGGGTTAGAATACGTGGTCGGCTCATCGCGCCTTCCTGCATCGCCTCCATTTCAAAGAAGCGATGCAGCATGTTGCTATGAGTCATGACATAGTCTGAGTTATACAATAGCAATTGGAAAAACATCTCATCTGGCGCCAAGCAATAGCGACAGTATTCTTGCAGTTCATAAGAAAAGGTGGAATATACAGCAAAGTGAGCGAGTGAACGGGTAATCATTTTCCAACTGGAACCGCACACTGGTGTAATATCACTTTCAAAATACGACTCAAACGGCTCGCGTTCACCCATGCGTTTGATTTGCTCCATATCCTCGACCCAATAGAAATTTTGCCGCACATTCTTCTCGGCTGGCGGTATCGGCTCAATCCGTACATAGTTATTCGTGTTGCCCTCTAGTAACTGCTCCAGCTGCTCCTGCTTGACGAGCGGGAAGTCCTGACCGCTTAGATTGATATAATAATCCCAATCTTGATCCATATGCAGCAACTCGCGAATCGCATCCAGTTCGAGTTGGACTTGCGACCATGCCGCCCAGCGCACAGAGCGGCTAGTTAACAGTTTGATATTGTCATTATGTTCAGCAAAAAAGGATACCATATCATGCAGATACGCGTCTGCCTTGCTGTCCACATGGATGACATACAGATGCTGAGGCGAATAAATAGCCTGAAGCAAGCGCTGTAGCTGATCTGGCTTATGGTGAGCCATAATAAAATATGCAATTTTCATAATTGTCTCCTTTCGCCAGAATCAAAGTCTCAAAAATGGTACACTGGTCAGTTTGCCAAAGCGCTCTTTGAATTGCTGAATATAGTGCTGTTTGACCTCTCCATTAGCATAACGAATAATAACGGCGTATAGATAAATACGGTTCGGATCAAGGCGTAAGGCTTCGACCAAAAATTCGACTGCTTCATCTGGCAAATTCTCTTGAATATGATAAAAGGCGAGATTTTCTAAACTGATGACATCCAATTGCTGCTTAGAGAGCAGTAGAGAATAGTAGTTGAAGGCAATATCCTTGCAATCGCGCGTATAGAAATAATTCGCCAGCATATTGACCAGACCTGGCTGTGGGAAACGATTAACCAATTGATCAAAGGCATCGAATTGTTTCAACAGGAACAGGTCTTTTGCCAGTAAAAATAACTGCTCATTCTCGGTATCTTCATCGGTAGCTTCGTTATCCGTAGATGCAGTCGTATCGCTGTCGGTTGTGCTAGAATCCTCGGTCAGCAAGCGCTCTGCAATACGCTTCCAGATGGCTGCGTCTGTCGTGCCTGCATCTACCAACTGCAGCAGCTGTAGATCACGCTGAGATAGTGCTGCCAGAATCCATTGCTTATTCAGTCCAAGAGAACGATTCTGCTCTTGTTCAGCAGCTTGTAATGCCTGAGTCAACGCTGGTTCTTCCTTGGAGATTAAAGCAAGACGCAACTGTTGTTGCACAGACAGCTGATAATCTGGACCCAGCAATGCTAGAAAATGTCGTGCCATCTCGATATTGGCGATTGCTAGCGAAGCTTCAAATAATAAAGTGACATGATACATATTTTGATCATCATAAAATCCGCGCAGCAGTGAAATGATACCCTCGGCAGAATCAACCAGCGAGATCTGCTCCAATGTACGGATCAGCAGTGCGATATTTTCGTTATTTTGTGCTAAAAGCTTGAGCGACCACGAGATATACGTCTGCGCTTCACCATAACGTAGAGCAATATCACCGAGACGTTCAATCGGAATATCGAAGCCCATACTTGGGCTATAAATCCAGAAGGTTGGATGCTGGGCAGCTTTCTTTTCCGCCACCTGAATTGCTTGTTGATACGCTTGTTTGGCTTCGTCAAAATGACCGAACCATTCGTAATGAATCCCACGGAACGTGTAATACTCAGGATATTCCTTGAACAGTACCAGCTTATCCTCAATCAGTTTCCACGAATCATTTAAGCGTCCAGAATGATAATACGTATTGATCAGCGCGATCAACGCATGAGGATACCACGCGACCTTGACTGATTCCGCCTGTTGGATCGCTTGTTGGAAATATTCAATCGCCCGCGCATAGTTTTGCGTAGCGTAGTATTCATTGCCCAGCGTAAAGAAGTCGTAAGCTTCCAATTTGTTGTTTTTCTCATAATCGTTAAAAATCTGCATATTCCGTTCATGCTTGTTTTTCTTTTCCAATGTTTCATGCAGATAGCCGGAGTGATGAATCCGGTAAGGCAGCTTAAAATTGTATAGCTGTGTATTCGGTTGTCTGGATACAATCTGCTCATGGATCGGGCGTTCATACCAAATATTCATATGATTGGGGAAGACGCGATCGGCAGAGCTTTCCATGATATGATTTTCCTTCGCCGAGCCGGTGTAGTTGATGACCGGTAAATTGAATACCACATTCGGTTGCGGCTGCTGCTGGGACAAATAGTTTCTCAATTCCAGTGCATCATTGCCACGGAAATATTCGTCCGCATCTAGGAAGAGAATCCATTGACCATTGGCATGGCGAATCGCTTCATTTTTGGCGGCGGAAAAGTCATTGATCCAAGTGAATTCAAAGATATTGGCGCCATATTGTTCTGCAATGGCACGTGTACCGTCGGTAGAGCCTGTGTCAACAATCACAATTTCATCGACAATGGACTTGATACTGTCGAGACAGCGGGCAAGCACATCTTCTTCATTTTTTACAATCATACATAGACTGATCAGTTTCATATCGTCCTCCGTTGTGGTGATGACCTGTATGCTCAACCCAAATAAATAGAAGGTATTCATCGTAAAGAGGCGAATACCTTCCTGTACCTTTTTATTTAAATATTACCAGTGTTTGGTGAGGGTGAAGCTGGGGAAGACTGACGAATATCGGTCTTGATCGACGTGGTCGAAATATCCGGTGTCCGCGGCAAATAAATGACATTGCAATACGGCTTCAGATCATCAAATTTGCCTTGCCAATCATCGCCCATCACAAAGGTATCAATGTGGTAATTCAGCACATCATCCTTTTTCTGTTCCCAGTTCTCTTCGGGAATGACTTCGTCCACATAACGAATCGCTTCCAGCATCATTTTGCGCTCAATGTAAGAAAAGTGTGCATGCTTGCCTTTGATAGCGTTAAAGCTATCGGTAGACAAGCCGACCGTCAGATGATCGCCCAGCGCACGTGCACGCTGAAACAACAAAATATGACCGTAATGAAGTAAATCAAATGTGCCGTACGTAATAATTTTCTTCATTCCCATGCCCCTTCCTGCTTGAGCGACTGTATTTTTTGTTGTGCTGCTTGCTTCAGTTCTTCGTTGTCGGACATTAAGACGAACTTCTGGTAATGCAGCGAGGCGTTCTGCCAATCGCTAGCACTTTCATACATGTAAGCGAGATTGTAGATCAAATCTGCATTATGCGGGAAGAACTCGCTTCCTTTGTTGAGTGTATCAATCGCATCCTGCAATTGTCCTGCCAGCAGGTGAATCATTGCTTTCATGGAAAAGACATCGGCATCCGCTCTAGCGGTTTGCAGGTATTCCTGTAACGAACGTTCTGCCTCCATCACCTTACCCTGCTCAATCATGACATAAATGGACTGCTTCACCTGCTCCTGCAACTGTCGATTCTCAATCGTGTGCTGCTGCTGCTGCGCAATCTGGTCTGCGTGTTCTGCGATATAACGATCAATCGTCTCCCATACCCGGATCACTGAACGATCATCGGTATGCGTATGAATGAGAGGAAGCAGCTGTTGTCGCTGGGTACGATATGCTTCAGGATCATGAAGATAGACAGTGATTGCATCGGTCAACTGCTGCTGATCCAGTGCTTTCGGTCCCGGTGTCCAGTAATCGTAAGGCTCCAGCAAAAAGCCCCGTGTCTGACGATATTGTTCCAGATCAACAGGTGTGAACAGCAGTGGACGATCCAGCAGCATATAATCAAAATAAACAGACGAATAGTCCGTCATCAGCATATCAGCTGCACCCAACAATTCATACAGATCCGCTTGCTCCGCAATCAGCATATCGTTGGTGAGGAAATAAATGTTTTGCGCATTCCAGTCAGCGAAGGTATCCAGAAAATAAGCTTCCTCAAACGGATGCAGCTTTACAACTAGCGCCAAATCGTTTTCTTGCAGAAAACGAGCAAATGCCGCCTGATCGAAATCCGCAAAGCCGAACAGATTGCTCTCCGTTTTATGCCCATCCACTTTATCAGGAGTGACGACGGATTTACGGAAAGTCGGCATGAAAAAGAGAATCTTTTTGCCTTCCAGTTCTGGAATCATCTTCGTCAAGCGCTGCCGACTGTTAGCATGTAATAGCAGATCATTACGAGGCATGCCAGTGATCTGATACTGCTCAATGCGCGCACCGTTACAGGCGTTCATCAGTGTATTATACAGCGGTGAATAGGAGGCGATGATATTGATGTCCGACCAGTAGCCAAGGATTTCAGCTGGCTCGGTTTTCTCCTCGCGATCCATCAATGCCATACCTTTGATTGGAAAGCCGTGCCATAATTCTACATTCAGTTTGCCCGGATTGGATGGGTATTCGCCGTGTGTATTGATATAAACATCGCTATGGTAAAAGTCTGGATGCTGATGTGCATGATTCAGTTCATGCAGCACGACTTCATATTTATCGCGGATGTAGTCCGGCATATTGCGATATAATGCCAGCGTATTTGAGCCGGAATAACTGCTCATCAGCATGGCTACCTTCAAACGCTGATTCATAATTCCCCACCTTTCATCATGTGTATCTATACACTATATCGGATAAACGCTGTTTCCTATAAATGCCTCACTAAATTTATACCCCTGTGCCTATATAAAATCTGTCTATTCTTGTCGATAATATCAGTGTGAATCAATTTCACATATGTGCAGAGGAGATGGATGAACCAAACTCTGGAATACATAAGAGTGAAGCCGTAAGTGGACACAAGAATGTGTTTAATAAACTATATACCAATAATAGGCTATAAGGCTTGGATTTCCAAATAAATTCCAAAATAAAGAAACCTTTTTGTTGTGGAAGGAGAAGCAATGAAACCAACCATTTCGCTTGTTATGATCGTCAAAGACGAAGAACGGACGCTAAAACGTTGTTTGGACAGTGTAGCCGCCTATGTGGACGAGATTGTCATCGTGGATACAGGCTCACAGGACCATACGAAGCAAATTGCTCAACAATACCATGCCAAGATCGTGGACTACGTATGGATACAGGACTTCGCAGCTGCGCGCAATTTTGCCTTGTCGCAGTCGACTAGCGATTGGAATCTGGTGCTGGATGCGGATGAATACATTTCCAATGATTGTGGGGAAGCGATGCGTACCTTCATCTCTCAACCTGTAAAGCACATCGGTCGGATCAAACGGATTGATGCCTTCAAGGGAACAGATGGTGTCAATTATGAGCAAAGCTATATTTCTAGATTGCTGCCAGCAGATTGCCAATACGAGGGTAGAATTCATGAGCAGGTTCAGTCTCATTATCCGCGTGCGATTGTGGATATCGAGATTCAACACGACGGCTATTATGAGCAGTCCAGAAGTCAGCGTAATATTCCGATTCTGCAAGCAGTATTAGCGGAGCAACCGAACGATCCGTATTATCTGTATCAGCTTGCCAAGGAGTATCGTGGATTGGATGAGCATGAGCTGGCTTTTCAGCATGTTAAAGAAGCGTATTTGCATATGCAGGGCAATGAGAATTATGCCGCAGGTATTGTGATCAATCTGATATATGCGATTATCGCTTCCGGTCATCTGGAGGTAGGTCTATCCGTCATTGAAAATGAACAGCAGCACTTTGGGCACTACCCAGATTTTTATTTTGTATCGGCGCTGTATTTGTTGGAGCTGATTCTGAGTGATACGGAGCAGTATGGCGATATGCTGCCTCTGATTGAGCAATTTTACCAGCGTGCATTGGAAATCGGTGAGAGTGATCTGGAAGGCAGTGTGCGCGGAACAGGGAGTTTCGCGGCGCATCACAATCTGGGTGTGTTTTATGAAGTGACTGGGCAATTGGAGAAAGCAAAAGAGCAGTATCTTTTAGCCGCAAGATACGATTATGCCCCCTCACTACAAAGACTAGAAGGAATACAGCTTTCCGAATAGGTTTGATTATCGTTGCAGAATGGAGTGAGGCGTGTATGGAGAAAAGTGAATATACGGATATACAAGCATTGAGCATCGTTTTGGTTGCGGGAGCCAGCCTTGAGAAGCTGCAATCGTGTTTGGATCACCTTTATAAAAGTGTGCTAGAGCAACAGTGCGAAGTGATTATTGTGGAGACGATCCCTAACAGTGATATTACTGCATGGTTAGCTGAGCAGAGCGGGATGCTGACATTGTTCAGTCATCAACCGCTCCATTATGCACAAGCCTGCAATAAAGGGTTAGAGATGGCTACGCACAACCATATGATCGTGTTGAGTGATCATGTACGAGTTGGCAAGGACAGCATCAACAATCTTTGTTTGGTGCCGAGTGCAGGTCAATATGAAAAGAATGTACTCGTTCATGTGGATGTGAGAGAACAACATTCGGAATTGAGTCCCATTCAACCATTTGACGCAAGCATGGAGTTCTTCCTGATCACGAAAGATGTGATTGAAACAAATGGGGGCTTTGACGAGCAGTTTCATACCCCTAGATTGATGGCTTTGGATTTTCTGACACGGGCACATCATAATGGGATCTACGCTATTCCGTATACAGATCCGCATTCCGTTAAAACAACCGATACGATCCACATGCTAAGTGACTTGCTGAATGCAGATAGAGAAGCATTTCATCTCAAATGGAACAAGCAGGCTGAGCAGCAATATATGGACCTTGCATTATTCAACATCATTACATCGATTTGTCCGACTGAAGATAAGATGCGTGTATTAGCATTGGGTACAAGCGAACCATTTCATTCGGAATGGTTGCATCATCAACATGCCGTCTTATCACAAATACATGATCGAGCGAATGATAAGGTGCAGCTTGAAAGCCAAATTGATCCTCTTCATCCATATGATATGATCCTTGTTCACGATGCTGTACAACAAGTGGACAATATCAAAGAATACTTTTCGCAAATGTCCAGCTATTTAAAGCAGGATGGGCAGATGATTGTCACGGTGTCCAATGCAATGGAAGTTGCGAATGTGGATCGCTTGCTAAAGGGCAATTGGAGCTATCAAGGAGAGAACGTGGATGCTCCTTTGACTCGTTCATTTACGCTTGATGACATCAAACACTTTGTAATGGATCAGGGATTTGATGTGATTCGTACGTACGGTATACTGGGCTTGTCGGTTCATTCGGATTTGACACGGACGATTATGAATGCAGTTGATCCGCAGTTGAAGGAGCAGCTTGTCTATCGTGACTATATTTTGATTCTTCAGCAAAGTAAGCTGAGTGCTGTGTTTGAACACATTGATCCAACTACATGGTATGAGCAGGTAGCGAGCTATCCCGATCATCTTTTGATGGATCATATTCATTACAAGCAAGCGTCTGAACGGAAATTTGAATTTTATAATACACTGGGAGTGTTGTTTTTTGAAAATGGGGAATTTGAAAGAGTTCTTCCGTATTTTCAAGCAGCACTGCAAATGGAACCTCATAATAAAGAATTGATCTTTAATATTTCCTATTTTTTGATTAGTATTGGCGATTATGATACGGCGATCAAATATTTCGCTGATCTAAGAGAATTGGATTTGGATATGTTTGATCATTTTATGAGCCTGCTGTACAAAGAATTGGATGACGCATTGCAGCAAGTAAACGATCTGCCGACCGTTTCGATTATTGTACGAACGAAAAACCGAAGAGACTTGCTAGAGCGATGTCTGGAAAGCATCAACAGACAATTGTACAAGCAAATCGAGGTTGTTGTTATCAATGATGGCGGAGAAGATGTGGAAGATATGCTGCAACAGGTAAACTATCCGTATCAATATGAAAGACATGAGCAATCGGTAGGAAGAGCTGCTGCATTAAATAAAGGTATTCTGCTTGCCAGTGGAACATACATTAATATTTTGGACGATGATGATTTAATGTATCCGAACCATGTTGCCTTATTGATGAGTGAAGTTATTTTTAATCAGCAACGCGTGGTGTACTCCAATGCCTTATTAAGAAGAGAATTCAAACAGGACGATACGTGGAAAACAAAAGCCAAAAGCTTGCGATATGCGCAGGATTTCGATTATGAGCTGTTGAGACAGGCTAATTACATTCCCGTATTAACTGCTTTGTTTGAAAAGGATCTCGCTGTGCAAATAGGCGGCGCTAACGAAGAGTACCATGTTCTAGAGGATTGGGATTTTTGGATCAGACTTAGTGATCTGAGCGATTTTTATCATATTAACGAGGTCACCAGTGAATATTCCCAGCGTGAGAGCAGTGATAATGCTACACAAACGGATTGGCATTTGTTTGGAGACGTAAGAGATAAGATTTATCAACAACTAAACGGAAGCTTGTAATAGTTTCAGGTTGGCAAAAAAATGGGTATGGAATTTGGAGATGAATAATGTGAACGGAAAAAATCTGAAAACCAGTATTATTATTTTGACCTACAACCAATTGGATTATACGAAAATTTGTATTGATAGCATAAGGAAGTTTACCGATCCTGCAAGTTACGAACTAATCGTAGTGGATAATTTTTCTACAGATGGAACAAGGGATTGGTTGGCAGAACAAACGGATATCATGACCATATTCAACTCCAAAAACGAAGGATTTCCCAAAGGATGCAACCAAGGGATTACAGTTTCTTCAGGAGATAATATCTTACTATTGAATAATGATGTGATTGTAACCCCGGAGTGGTTAGATAATTTGGTGACTTGCTTGTATAGCGATGAATCGATTGGTGCTGTAGGGCCTGTGACGAACAACTCTGCTAACTATCAAATGATTCCTGTACCGTACAATTCCATTGAAGACATGCTTCAATTTGCGACCAATCTAAATGTCTCCAATCCAGCAAAATGGGAAGAACGCATGAAGCTGATAGGGTTATGTATGCTTATCAAAAAAGAAGTTGTGGATCAAATCGGATTCTTAGACGAAATATTTACACCGGGCAATTTTGAAGATAGCGATTATTCGTTTCGAATTCTGAAAGCCGGGTATAAAATGATGGTTTGCCGAGATACCTTCATTCATCATTTTGGCTCCGTCTCCTTCAAAGCTAAACCGGATAATTCCTATACGGATCTGATGAGTAAAAATCAGGAGAAGTTTCGTCAAAAGTGGGGATTTCACTCTGGTTATGCTACACAGATTAACTATGCTTTAATTGATAGGATTGATAAAAGTCAGGAAGCGACATTTAAGGTGTTGGAATTGGGCTGCGGATGTGGAGCAACGCTTTTGCAGATCAAAAATAAATATCCCAATGTTGAACTTCATGGGATGGACATCAATGAGTCTGCTATTGGTATTGCCTCTTACTTTGCTAATGCAGTAGTTGGCGATGTGGAAAAGGATCTGAATTACCCAGATGCTTATTTCGACTATATTCTTTTACCAGAAATATTGGAGTATGTAGCCGATCCGTATGCGCTACTCGCAGGTGTACGTAAATATCTAAAGCAGGATGGCGTGATTTTGACTAAAATTCACAACGCTATGTTTTATGAAGATATTTTAGAATTTGTGAATGGGCAATTTAAGTCTGAGTATATCGGCTATCCTTATCAGATCCCGAAGCATCATTTTGGCTATATAGAAATCCATAATTTATTTACCAGAGTCGGTTATGACAATATACAATATATCGGCGAAGTAGAGCAGGCTTTGACAGCGGAGCAAGAAGCGCAGATTGATCAAATCATTCAGCTCAGCAACTATGATGATGATGCGAAATCTCAATATGTAGTTAAAGATTATCTTGTGATTTGCAGACAACATGCACAGTCGCCCCTCGATGATCTGACACCACAAAATGATGATTTTGTACCGCAGATTGTGACGCTGCTGGTAGCAGATGCAATCGGTGTCGATGATGTAATTGCTTATATTGATACCAATGAAACGATAACGCAAGATAGAAGTGAGTTATACAATCATCTGGCGATTGAATTGTACAACCATGAAAAGTATGATCTGGTACTGCCTCTGTTTCAAAATGGATTGAAATGGAATAAAGCGAATGAGGAGTTATTATCCAATATGGGGATTATGCTGTATAACTTCGGTGAGAAGAAGCTCGCAGTCCATTATTTGACGCAAATCCAACATCCAGATTTGGATATTCAAAACCTGATAATAGAAATTCAACAAGGGTTAAATGGAGAATAGAAACATCCAGGTTTGACGTATCATTATTCCGTGATTTAAGCGTATGAAACATGATGGAATTATGTAATATAATTACAGGAAAACCTTTACTTTTCCAATTGACATTTTACAACCAGAGATGGTATATTCAGAAATGTAGGCGATGCCTTATTTTATTTGATAACGAAGGGAATGTTATTGCATGCAAGGTAAAGTGAAATGGTTTAACGCAGAAAAAGGTTACGGCTTCATCGAAACTGACGAAGGCGGCGACGTATTTGTACATTTCTCCGCAATTCAATCCGAAGGTTTCAAAACGCTTGAAGAAGGTCAAGCTGTCGAATTCGACATCGTTGAAGGCGCACGCGGACCTCAAGCAGCTAACGTTATCAAATTATAATCATCCCTTGGCTTTTGCCGACCTTACATAGGTAATTCTGATGGTTACATTTGAATAATTAGCTAAGACTCCGGGAACATTTCCGGGGTCTTTTTCTGTGTATTTTATGTGTTTAAACAATCAAAAGCACCCGTATATCAAGACATGAGTACATACACAGTGGGAATGATAGATGTATACAGGCAAAGCAAGCAGGATGGAAATTCCATATGATTACAAGGGTCATTTTAAATTCGTTTGCGCTCTCTTTTTAGGCGATTTTCACCTCATCATTGCATGCGGTTTTGATCTCCAATCTCCACAGCCTGTTTAATAATCGCCAAATCGGTTAAGTCTCAAAAGTAACGGCAACGTTAAATATATAGTCAGAAGCGACAGCTGCATTAGGACAAATATGCTTCCTTTTTATATAGCTTAGCGGCTGTTGCAATTTAGTGTTATTTTACAGTCAGGTTTACAGATGTGACGAAATTTCAACTGGAAATTGTTAACGCTTTAATAATTTGCAAATACGCGTTAACGCTCCTTTTACTTACACCTGACATCTATGTTATAATTCGATAAAGGAGGAATGCCACATGAATTTTGCTACTCGAGGTCAACATTTTGAAGTTACAGATGCGATTAAAGATTATGTGGACAAAAAGCTGAACAGACTGGAGAAATACTTTGATGCACCGCCCGTTTCCGACGGTATGGTGACACTCAGTTCCAATCGCGGACGCTTTACCGTAGAGGTAACCATTCCACTCCCAGGTTTACTGCTTCGCGCGGAAGACCGCAGCGAGGATATGTACGCTTCCATTGACTCCGTTGTGACCAAACTGGAGCGTCAAATCCGCAAGCACAAAACCAAATTGAACCGCAAGTTCCGTCAAAATGACGAGAACCTGAAATCCTTCTTCGTGGAAGATCCGATTGTCGCTTCACTAGCAGTAGATGAAGACGAGGATGTCGAAGTGGAAACCGATGAATACGAAATCGTCCGTAACAAACGCTTCCTCCTGAAGCCGATGGACGTCGAAGAAGCTATTCTGCAAATGAACCTGATTGGACATACATTCTTTGTCTTTTCCAATGTCAATACACAGCAGGTCAATGTCGTATACCGCCGCGATGACGGCAAATACGGTCTGATCGAGCAGGAGTAATGATCCGCATCATTCCTGTCCGGCAACATGTTGTGATATTGCAAATCAGGCATCTAGAGCAATTATGAAATAACAACGCATTATCCGCTGTAACCCTGATATGGAATATGTAATGGGAGCCTTGTCCGTTAACGCGGATGAGGCTCTTTTTGGTACCTCCAAAAACTGGAAAAGCATTCAACAAACAAGTGCATTCCACTATAAAGTAGAGTATACTGATTAGGTGGTATTGCAAGCGGCACATCCACATTTCGCCATCTGCACTTACACCCTGCCAGACAGCGAATTAGGGTATGCAATCGGGTAACAACGGTCGTTTATTGGAACGACGGTATGGCAGAATGTACATCATCTCTGCGTTTTTTTATAAAACACGTATTTTTGGAAACAAAATGGCAGGTTGTTACGTATGAGACAGGGTAACCTTCTGTCGCAAGCGGGCGATAACGACCGGAAGCTATGCGACATGACGATCTCTGGCAGTTGTCTACGTAACAAATTTCATATTGAACTTCGATGGCACGGGATATGATTTCCATGGGCCGTATTTAAATTTTAGGATAGCGTGATCCGGTGAATCGCAGGGCAGCAGGGCTGTTTTGTTGCGGCGCTTCCCTGAAACTGGTACAATTTATTGCAACTGAGATTATTGAATAATCCCCCGGAAGCGTCGTATCTGTTCCATTATTCAATAATCTATCTTTTTATTGCGCGAAAGGGGTTAACCATGCTAGGACTCGTTAAGAAAATTTTTGGTGATTCAAATGACCGTGATGTCAAACGGATCATGAAAACCGTGGACATCATCAATAATATGGAAGCGGAATTTGAGGCTTTGTCCCATGAAGAACTTCAGGGCAAAACAGCGGAGTTCCGCGAACGTCTCGAAAAAGGAGAAACGCTTGAGCAGCTGCTGCCGGAAGCTTTCGCAACGGTTCGCGAAGCATCCAAACGCCAGCTGGGCATGCGTCATTTTGACGTTCAGCTGATCGGCGGTATCGCTCTGCACGAAGGCAGAATCGCCGAGATGAAAACTGGTGAAGGTAAAACGCTGGTAGGTACGTTGCCAGTATACCTGAATGCACTGGAAGCCAAAGGTGCGCACGTCGTAACTGTCAATGACTATTTGGCACAGCGTGATAGTCTGCAAATGGGTCGTATCTACAACTACCTCGGCATGACGGTCGGTATCAACCTGAGCGGCATGAAGCATGAGGAAAAACAAGCAGCTTACGCTTGCGATATTACGTACGGTACGAATAACGAATTCGGTTTTGACTACCTGCGTGACAACATGGTTCTGTACAAAGAGCAGATGGTACAGCGTCCGCTGCACTTCTGTATCATTGATGAGATCGACTCGATTCTGATCGACGAAGCACGTACGCCGCTGATCATCTCGGGTCAAGCACAAAAATCGACTGAGCTGTATTTTGCAGCGGATCGTTTTGTGAAAAGTCTAAAAGCGGAAGATGACTACACTGTAGACATCAAGGTAAAATCCGTAGCACTGACAGAAGCAGGGGTAGAAAAAGCCGAGAACTTCTTCGGCGTCGAAAACCTGTATGACAACAAAAACGTAACGATCAACCATCACGTGGTACAGGCGCTGAAAGCGAATGTGATTATGCACCGTGACGTCGACTATGTCGAGTCCGAAGGTGAAGTATTGATCGTTGATGAATTTACTGGTCGTCTGATGGCAGGTCGTCGTTACAGCGATGGTTTGCACCAAGCGATTGAAGCAAAAGAAAACCTCAAAGTACAAAACGAAAGTATGACGCTGGCAACGATTACGTTCCAGAACTACTTCCGTATGTACCGTAAGCTTGCCGGTATGACCGGTACAGCCAAAACAGAGGAAGAAGAATTCAAAAAAATCTACGGTCTGGAAGTACTACAAATTCCAACAAACCGTATCAACCAACGTCAGGATTCTCCAGACGTTGTGTATAAGAGCGTACAAAGCAAGTTCCGTGCGGTTGTTGAAGAAATCGTAGAACGCCATGCCAAAAACCAGCCGGTGCTGGTCGGTACGGTATCGATTGAAAACTCCGAGCTGCTGTCGGAAATGCTGAAACGCAAAGGCATCAAGCACCAAGTACTGAACGCGAAATACCATGCAGAGGAAGCAGAAATCATTGCACGTGCCGGTCAACCGGGAACGGTAACGATTGCGACCAACATGGCGGGTCGCGGTACCGATATTATTCTGGGTGAAGGCGTAGCTGAAGTGGGCGGTCTGCACATTATCGGTACGGAGCGTCACGAATCTCGCCGGATTGATAACCAGCTGCGTGGTCGTGCTGGTCGTCAGGGTGACCCAGGTTCGACTCAGTTCTATCTGTCCCTCGGCGATGAGCTGATGAAGCGCTTTGGCGCGGACAACGTGATGAACATGATGGAGAAGCTTGGCTTTGAGGAAGATCAGCCGATTGAGAGCCGCATGATTACACGTGCTGTGGAATCTGCACAGCGTCGCGTTGAAGGTAGTAACTTTGATATGCGTAAAATCGTCCTGCAATATGACGATGTAATGAATAAACAGCGTGAGATCATTTACAAACAGCGCCGTGAAGTGCTGGAGTCCGACAACATTCGTGAAGTCGTGCTGCAAATGATCAAGCCTTGTGTAGAGCGCGTTGTTGAGGTTCACTGTAACGATGACATTCCAGAGAACTGGGAACTGGAAGAAGTTGCGAACTACGTGAACAATAACTTCCTCGTAGAAACAACTCATGTGACCAAGGAAGAACTGGAAGAGAAAGAAAAAGAAGAGATGGTTAACTATCTGTTCGAGCGTGTAGAGCTGTACTATCTGCAACGCGAAAAAGAAATTGGCGAAGAAACCATTCGCGAATTCGAGAAAGTGGTTGTTCTGCGTGCGGTTGACCGCAAATGGATGGATCACATCGATGCGATGGAACAACTGCGTCAAGGTATCCACTTGCGCGCTTACGGTGGTACCGATCCACTGCGTGAGTACCAATTCGAAGGCTTTGAAATGTTCAATCAGATGGTCGCTGACATTCAGGAAGAAGTTGCTGGTTATGTGATGAGAGCGCAAATTCAAAGTCAAAGCCAGCAAGAGCGTCAGGCTGTTGTAGACACAAGCAAAGTCAGCACGAACAGCTCCGAAACAGCGGAGAAACGTCCTTCCCGTGAAGAACGCCGCCGCAGACGCAAATAAAACAAGCCTTAAATCATGCCCGCATGGTATCCATGTGGCATATGGATAGAGCAGAGAGACACTCACTGTTATCGTGGGTGTCTTTTCTCGGATTATCGGTAACGTACGATTGAAGCACCATGATGCTGTCAGGGTATGTATAATGTAAGTAGCGTTTTAAATTTTAAATGAGGTGACTATTCCATGATCGAACCGAATGTAAAGCACGATCTGCGCGAGATGGCGCAGAAACTATCAAACCTTAGGGGGTCTCTTTGACTTAGATCTCAAAAATGAAATGATCGAGAACTTTGAGGTGAAGATGTCGGCACCGGATTTCTGGGACGACAACGAATCTGCTCAAGCGGTCATTGCTGAGATGAATGCAGTCAAAGGTTCCGTAGATCAGTACAACAAGCTGCAACAGGAATATGACGATGTAAGCCTGATGGCTGAGCTGGCAGACGAAGAAAATGATGCAGAGCTTGCTGCCGAAGTAACGACAGGCGTCGCTGCATTGGTCAAAAAAGTCGAGGAGTTCGAGCTGCAATTGCTGCTGAACGAGCCGTATGATAAGCTGAATGCGATTCTGGAATTGCATCCAGGTGCAGGCGGTACGGAGTCTCAGGACTGGGGCTCGATGCTGCTGCGTATGTATACACGCTGGGCAGAGAAAAGCGGCTTCAAAGTGGAAGTGCTGGATTATCTGCCAGGCGACGAAGCCGGGATCAAAAGTGTGACACTGCTGATCAAGGGCTACAACGCGTATGGTTATCTAAAAGCGGAAAAAGGCGTACACCGCCTTGTTCGTATTTCTCCATTTGACTCTTCAGGTCGCCGTCATACGTCGTTCGTATCGTGTGATGTGGTGCCAGAGATCACGAATGATGCTGAGATCGAAATCCGTACGGAAGATCTCAAAGTCGATACGTACCGCGCCAGTGGCGCCGGCGGTCAGCATATCAATACAACAGACTCCGCTGTTCGGATTACGCATCTTCCGTCTGGTGTCGTCGTTAGCTGTCAAACCGAACGTTCGCAGATCAAAAACCGTGAACGCGCGATGACCATGCTGCGTTCCAAGCTGTATGAGCGCAAGATCGAGGAAGAACGCAAACAACTGGAAGAAATCCGTGGCGAGCAATCCGAAATCGCTTGGGGTAGCCAGATTCGTTCGTATGTATTCCATCCGTACAGCATGGTGAAGGATCATCGTACACAAGTGGAAACGGGCAATATCGGTGCGGTCATGGACGGCGATCTGGATGCGTTTATTGATGGGTATCTGCGCAGTCAGTTGAAGATTGAAGTAGAGTAAGCATTCGCATAGATTCGTAAAATAAACAAACGACAATCGGCTTACAGTTGGTATCATTTGCTTCGTATTCGTATTCGTATTCGTATTCGTATTCGTATTCGTATTCGTGCCATTGTATCAATGAACAACAGATTGAAGTATGTGGATTTTTGGATATTGTATAGTAGACACATTGCAATCATGAGAAAGCGCCTTTGGATGTTCATCCAAGGGCGCTTTTTTTATGGTCTGTTTGTGTGAAAGTAAATGAATATGTACAGCTTCAGTGTGATTTTCCTGCAATGGGGGACATGCTGAAGCTTGTTGTATAGGGCGATTGGGTTGGGTTGGTAATGTGAGGGTTCTAGGCGGAGGTATACTGCGGATGATGGGAAGAAGCTCATATGGCATATGAGTGTTTGAGGATGGAATGTAAAGATGACTTGCTCATGTCATCTTGCAATACGGTAGAGAGGGATGGATAATAATTCTAATTTACAGAGATAGGAGACGGTGGAGAAGATGAGAGGAAAACCATCTGTACATAGACAGAAGATACGTCCAAATAGTATTCGTAAAATCATGGTGGCAGCTACACAATATGATGACGTGATTCCTTTGCAAATTGGTGAGCCGGAGAGTCATACAGCGGCGCATATCGTTGAAGCGGGACAATTGGCGATGGATACTGGTTATACGCATTATACCTCTAATGCTGGGCTGCCTTCGCTACGGACAGCGATTGCCCAACGGATGCAGCGCAAGTATGGTATTGAGATCGATCCGGGGCGTGTCGTTGTAACGACGGGGGCGGTCAGTGCATTGCATACAATTTTGCTAGCATTGGTTGATGTGGGTGAGGAGGTGCTGATTCCTGATCCGGGGTATCCGAACTACGAAGGGATGCTGTTGATGCAACATGCAGAGCCGGTTTATTATGGAACTCTTGCAGAGGATGGATATGTGCCGGATTTGCACGATATGGAGTCTAAGATCACACCAGCGACCAAAGCGATTGTGGTAAATTCGCCTTGTAATCCGACGGGAGCAGTGTACCCGCGTCAGGTGTGGCAGGAGCTGCTGGCGCTGGCGGAGCGGCATGATTTGTTTGTAATTTCGGATGAGATTTATGATGAGCTGGTTTACGATGGAGAGGTGTGTTGTCCGCTGGAGGTACGACCGGATCTGGCGCATCGGATTGTGAGCGTGAATGGATTTTCCAAAGGATATGCAATGACAGGATGGCGGCTTGGTTATATGATTGTGCCGGAGGAGCTGACGGAGCTAGTGTGGAAGCTACTAGAGCCGACAACGACGTGTGCGGCGGAGTTTACACAGAAGGCGGGCGAAGCGGCGCTAAATGGCGATCAGAGCCATGTGGAGGAGGAGCGATTGCGATACCAAGAAAAGCGCGACCGTGCGTGTGAGCTATTGGCGCAGTATGGGCTTCCGCATTCGCGTCCGCAGGGTGCCTTTTATATTATGGCGGATATTTCGGCGACAGGCATGACATCTGAGCCGTTTGCCTTTGGATTATTGCATGAGGAAAAGGTGATCGTAGCGCCGGGAGAAGGCTTTGGTCCGGCGGGGCTGCATCGGGTGCGGATTTGCTTTGCGGGAAGTATGGATTTGTTGGAGGAAGGGCTGCATCGATTGGGGCGGTATTATGAGTCTCTAGTGCGCAAGGATTCGGCGACGACTGTGTTGTAGTGATTGGATGAATAGAGAGGAATATTAAAAGGGCTTCGTTTTGCAGGCGAAAAGATGAACTGCGAAACGAAGTCTTTTTGTGATACGATGATAAATCATTAAGGAGGAATTGATAGTGGAGAATATGCGTACTCAAAAAGAGTGGCTTGATTATATTAATCGATTACAGGAACGAGAACGACAAAAAATCACATCTGGCGGATTAAGCAATTGGGTTATAGCTGTAGCCTTATTAGGATTAGTCTACTGGATATATCCTGATATTATTAATATTCAAAGACATTGGTTAGTCGTTCTAATGGGATATGCTTTTCTTTCAAATATTTTGATTTCAACCTTTGATATTTTTAACGTATATGTGAGAGCGGATAAAATTCATCATTTTTATAGCAGTCAAAAAAAGAATATAGATCATAAAGGAGTCACTATTCTTCAATGTTTTGATGTTGCTATGAATCTTATATATGCATGGATTAATATTTACTTATTTATATTAAGCCATGCGAAAGGGTATTATGTGTTCGAGATGTACTTCATGCTATACAGTTTTCGATATTTGTATGATTTTGTTCTTTTATTATATATGCAAGTTAAGAAGAGAGCGTATAAAAACACGATGATCCAGGAACCTATATCGTATACAAAAAAGAATTATAAAATTGCAATCATGCTCATTTGGACAGGATTATCTATTATGCTTCATTTGTATCTTGGATATGATATAGCGCAAACTGTAGATTTTAATAACTTGCTTTGGAAACAGATTTTTGATGGCTTTGCTCTAGTGATTATTGTGATTTTGATTCAGTTCATGATTACTATTTTTATAAAAAGAATAAAGATAGCATGGCTGGAAGAATTGGAGAAGGAAATCATTTTAAAATCTTTAAATGAAAAGCAAATTATTTTTAAACTCAAAAATGGATATTACGATTCTAGTCATATTGATAATTATTTTGGATAAGCAGCAAATGTGGAGACATACTCCAAGTAAGAGATTCCCTTTTATTTTCGAATCGTGACATGAGGCAATAGTAGATAAAGCTTTATTACAAGTGTCCGTCTCTGTTGTGCCGCTTTGGTTCTCTCCCGGGTTAAAGTGTCACCCATTTGCCGCATGTTCTTTCAAGAAATGTGGTTTTCTACTACAATAAAAGCCGCGATAGATTTAGATATGAACCGGATTGGAAACGAGATTGTCTGGTAGGAACGCAGATCAGACATGTTCAAATATCGGCTTCGTAAATTTGTGGATACGGGTGGTAGGGAAAATGATGACTTCTTTAACAACAACAGGACGCAGGCGAAAGCCGCCGGTGATTCCTTTGACAGGACCGCTGCGCAATGTATGGGATGCGGCGTTGATCATTGTAGGCGCCTTGGTGATGTCGCTCGCGTTTAATTTGTTTTTGCTGCCCAATCATATTGCGTCGGGTGGCGTAGCAGGTATCTCAATTATTGCGGCACAGGTGCTAGGCGTGGAGCCAGCGTATACGCAGTGGGTGTTTAATATTCCATTGTTTGTAGCGGGCTACTTTGTGCTGGGGCGGCATTCTAGTATTCGTTCATTACTAGGGACGATTGTGCTGCCACTATTTGTGTATATCACGCGGGATATCCCAGCGCCAACGACGAATCCGCTGCTGGGCGCGCTGTATGGCGGGATTGGTGTAGGGATCGGATTGGGAATCGTGTTCCGTGGACGTGGATCGACGGGCGGGATGGCGATTCTGGCGCAGATGATTCACAAGCTGACCGGATTTAGCATGTCGTTTTGCGTAGTGATGACGGACGGCACGGTGATTTTGCTAGCAGCGATCTTTCTCAAGCCGGAGCAGGCATTGTATGCGCTGATCGGGTTGTTTGTAACGAGTAAAATGATTGATGCGGTAGAGCTAGGCTTCAGCAACTCGAAAGTCGCCTATATTATCTCAGAGGAAGTCGAAGAGATGCAGCGGGCGATTCTGAATGATCTGGATCGTGGGCTGACGAAGCTGAATGCAGAGGGCGGCTATACGGGGGATGAGCGTACTGTCTTCATGGTCGTTGTCGGGCAAAATGAAGCCAGTCGGCTGAAAACGATTGTGCGGTCGGTCGATCCAGAGGCGTTTGTCATTATTAGCAATGCGCATGAGGTATTGGGAAAAGGATTTAAGTTGCCGGGATAAGGCAGGTAGGAGCATGACACTTTGAATAAGAAGTGTCATGCTCCTTTTTTGTAGAATGTTGAATGGGATTGTAGTAAAGTTTTAATGGGATATAATGGAATTTTTGATGTGGGCTATGGTCTTTAAAGACGTAAGCTCTGGTTAAAGTTGTTGAGTATAATATGCTCCACGACATCGTCGGACGTGATTGATACGTTATCCTTTGTAGATGTCGTTGTCTCTTTGGCTTCTGTAAGACGATGATTGGGCAAAGCAGATTGCGTATCTGCCAGCCACAGCAGAGCGATTTGGATCGACTGCTGTTGTCGGGTGGCTTGCACTTCATATACACCGGGGCGTACGCTCCATACGTTGCCGGACACAGCTTCGGAATCGTCTGGCTCTAGATCGCCCCCGGTAGTATCCTCGGCTGCGTCTATGAACAATTGACCAGATGGCATATGAAGAAAGCCAGACAATTGCGGCTGTTGGATATGCGTCATTATCTGCACATCGTATGTGCCATCGTTTTCAAAATGCAGAAATAGGATACGACCGTAATTGCTTTCTTCCAGTTCATCCTCTTCGATGGTCCACCAGTCTGGCGTATTCTCCATCCGGTGGCGAATGGCTTGCAGGTCGAAAATGGATAGAGCAGCAGTATCAGTTGTAAACGAAAAAGTAGAACGCATAGACGGAATCACTCCATATCATATGTATTGGATCGTGCGGGTCAAGCATTATACGTAATGCGTCTCCTTTGCCAGAACAGTAGGATGCTCTGCTTCGGCAGCATACGGCAGCAAAGTAAGAAAGGATGAACGTCATGACTGCATGTTCTCAGTATAAATATCGGTAGAATGTAAGGGTGATGATGGGTATACAGAGATCTTTTATTTATTTTAACATGACACGGCTCTATCATTATCTTTGGATGAACCCGCGCCATGTCGAAGATATGATAAACGGTGCGGATGAAATAATGTTTTCGCGCAAGGTTGTATTTATATTACATGGGATGTATAATAATACACAGCTTATTCATCGGAGACGTAACCGCCATTTGAGCAATCAAAGCTATGCTGAATGTCATGCAGCAGCATAAGTGCATGAAGGATATAGGTAGCTGATTGCGTGGCGTAGAAGCAAGGAACAGGGGGAATGGAAGATGAGTTCAGATCAACTAAAAGTCGCTATTGTAGGTTCCACCGGCTACGGCGGGGTGGAACTGATTCGTTTTTTACAGCACCATCCGCAGGTAGAGATTGCATCGGTAATCTCGGCTTCTAGCAGCGGTAAGCCAATGTCGGATCAGTTTCCACATTTGAATGGATTGCTGGATATGGAGCTGGATGGTGTGAATCCTACCGAAACAGCACAGAAGGCAGATCTGGTCTTTCTGGCGACACCATCGGGTGTGAGCGGCGAACTAGCACCGCAGTATCTGGAAGCAGGTCTGAAAGTCATCGATCTGTCTGGCGACTATCGGCTCAAGGATGCCGCCGTATACGAGCATTGGTACAAGCACAAGGCGCCACAGGCAGATGTGCTGGCTGAAGCGGTATATGGATTGTGCGAGTTAAAGGGCGGCAGTGTAGCAGGTCAGCGACTCATCTCCAACCCCGGTTGTTATCCAACGGCGACGCTTCTCGGACTATTGCCGGGCGTAGATGCTGGCTGGGTAGATACGAATACGATCATCATTGATGCCAAATCTGGCGTATCGGGCGCGGGACGTGGTACTAGCCTGAATTCGCATTATGCGGAAATGAATGAAAACTTCAAAGTGTATAAAATCAACAAGCATCAGCATATTCCCGAAATCGAGCAGGTGCTTGGTGAAGTGGCAGGCAAGCAGGTGACGGTAACATTTACAACACATCTGGTGCCGATGACACGCGGTATTATGAGCACCATGTATATGAAGGTGACAGGCAATCATTCCGAACAGGATTGGATTGATCTGTATCGCGAATATTATAAAGATCGTCCGTTTGTCCGTGTACGTGGTAAAGGCCAATGGCCATCCACGAAGGAAGTGGCAGGTTCCAACTATTGCGATATCGGCTTTGCGCTGGATGAGCGTACCGGTCGCATGACGATTGTGTCGGTTATTGATAATTTGGTCAAAGGCGCTGCCGGTCAGGCGATTCAAAACCTGAATCTGATGATGGGCTGGGACGAGAATCTCGGACTGAATATGATTCCGGTATATCCTTAACATATACGGCCCACTATGACGCCGCCTCTATCGCAAGCATGCGCATAGAAGCATCTATCCTTTGTTTTCTACAATTGCATCTTCTCAAATTTACATCGTCGATCAGGAAGTGAGTGGAGATATCATGTCAGATCAAGGATTTCAACAGATTCAGGACGGTTCGATCGTTACACCAGTAGGATTTCAGGCAGCAGGATTGCATTGCGGATTGAAAAAAACAGAGCGTAACGATCTGGGCGTGATCGTGTGTGATGTGCCAGCAGCGGCGGCAGCAGTGTATACGACGAATCTGTTTCAAGCGGCCCCACTGCAAGTGACCCGCGAAAGTCTGCATAACGGTACATTGCGCGCAGTAGTCGTGAATAGCGGGAACGCCAATGCTTGTACCGGTCAGCAGGGCGAGCAGGATGCGTATACGATGCGTGCGCGCACAGCGCAGCAATTTGGTTTGCATGAAGAGGATGTGGCGGTCGCATCGACTGGTGTTATCGGTGAACTGTTGAAAATGGATCGTCTCACTTCCGGTATCGACAAGCTAGCTGCTGTAACAGGCAATGCGCCAGAGCATGCCGAAGCATTTTGCCAATCGATTCTGACGACCGATCTGGTGAAAAAGGAAATCTGTGTAGCGGTACAGGTGAATGGCACAACTGTACATATCGCTGGAGCAGCCAAAGGCTCAGGGATGATTCATCCGAATATGGCGACAATGCTTGCTTTTATGACGACGGATGCGAAGATTTCATCCGCCCATCTGCATCAGCTGTTGCGCGATACGACGGATCGTACCTTTAACATGATTACGGTGGATGGCGATACGAGCACCAATGATATGCTGGTGTCGATGGCAAGCGGGCTGGCGGATCACGAAGCATTGACGCCAGAGCATGCCGATTGGGAAGCTTATGCTGCTGGATTCCGTCATGTATGCGAACATCTGGCACAGGCGATTGCCCGTGATGGCGAAGGAGCGACCAAGCTGGTAGAA
This sequence comes from Paenibacillus sp. JQZ6Y-1, assembly GCF_040719145.1. Lineage (NCBI taxonomy): Bacteria > Bacillati > Bacillota > Bacilli > Caryophanales > Paenibacillaceae > Paenibacillus > Paenibacillus kandeliae. The sequence continues at coordinate 69,401 of NZ_JBFDUZ010000007.1, read as the reverse complement.
GTGGTGGTCAACGGCGCGCTGAGCGACTTGTCCGCTAGAGCGATTGCCAAGACGGTCATCGGTTCTAGTCTTGTGAAGTCTGCCATGTTCGGTGCGGATGCCAACTGGGGACGCGTGATTGCTGCGGTTGGGCGTGCAGGTGAGCCAGTGGATGTGAACACAGTGGATATTCGCCTTGGCGACATTGTGGTGCTGACTGGATCACGTCCAGTGCCATTTGATGAAGAGGCAGCGCTGGAATATTTGAAAGGTGATACGGTACAAATCGTCGTGGATCTGCATTATGGCGAAGGCAGTGCGCTCGCATGGGGCTGCGATCTAACATATGATTATGTGCGTATCAACGCGGCATATCGCACGTAAATCTATTCATGATTCAGCGTGATAATGGCAATAACGACCGAGCAAGTCGCGGTGGTTGTTGCCAGTGTACATATCGACTATGACGTTTAAATATAAGTAACGAATGAAGTATAAGCGAAGCAAGACCCAACGATAGGTTACGGAACCAAGCTCTATCGGTAATAGACCTGATTCGAAGAGAGCAAATGCAATAAGAACAGCAAGCAGAACAGGCATACCAAACAGACAATCGGAGAATGGAGGATATGGATATGACAGGACAGACAGCTCGTACCTTTGTGATGAAATGCGGTGGTAGTACGCTAGCAGCGCTGCCGGATTCGTTTTTTGCAGATTTGCAGCAGATTCAACAGTCGGGTATTCAGCCGGTAATTGTTCATGGCGGTGGTCCGGCGATTTCGGATAATCTGGGCAAATTAGGGATCGAAACCGAGTTTGTTGGCGGATTGCGTAAAACGACCGAGCAGGTACTGGATGTGGTGGAGATGGTGCTTTCGGGCAGCATCAACAAGCAGATCGTCCGACGAATTCAGGGCAGCCGGGCAAAAGCAATCGGCATCTCTGGTGTCGATGGTGGTCTGATTCAGGCCAAACCGGTTGCCAATTCCGCGGAAGTCGGATTGGTGGGTGATGTCACGTATGTTGAGGCATCCATTATCCGCTCCATTACCGATCTGGGCTATATGCCCGTCATCGCTCCGGTAGGTGTCGATGCGACGGGACAGCATTATAACATTAATGCCGATACGGCGGCGGGAGCGGTTGCCTCGCACCTTGGCGTGCCACGCATGATCGTGGTTACCGATGTACCGGGCATTATGAAGCAAGTGGACGGCGAAAAGAAAGTACTACCGCAAGTAACTATCACTGAGATTGAGCAACTGATCGAAACAGACGAAATTTACGGTGGCATGATCCCGAAAGTGAAAGCAGCGATTGCCTGTATCCAAGGCGATGTGCAAGAAGTTATTATTGTCGACGGCAGTGAGCCGGGCATTCTAAGCCGAGTACTCAACGGCGATGCTGTCGGTACACGAATTGTACGCAATACGGTACTGTAAATGTATCGTTTCCCTATTTCAACCAACGATTAAGGAGCGTGACCAGCATGGCTAATCCGATGAACAACCAGCAATCACCAGCAAATACTGAAAGTGCGTTATTCCCTTCGTATGCGCGATACCCGCTTGCTTTTGCCAAAGGAAAAGGAAGTTATCTGTGGGATGTAAATGGTAAGAAATATCTGGACTTTATGTGCGGACTGGCAGTAACCAATCTGGGACATGCTCCCGAAAGTGTAACAGCGAAGCTCAAGGATCAGCTGGATCAACTATGGCATACGTCCAATCTGTTCCAGATTCCGAATCAGGAACAAGCAGCACAGCTGCTAACGTCGATGACATCTGGCGATGCTGTATTCTTCTGTAATAGCGGCGCGGAAGCGAACGAAGCAGCGATCAAGCTAGCGCGGAAGTATCAGCAAAAGATCAAAGGCGAAGAACGTTATGAGATCATTACCTTTACCCAGTCCTTCCACGGTCGGACACTGGCAACCTTGACGGCAACCGGACAGGATAAAGTAAAAGAAGGCTTCCATCCACTGCCCGCGGGCTTTATCACAGTACCATTGAACGATCTGGACGCTCTGCAAAGCGCAATCGGTCCACACACCGCAGCGGTTATGCTGGAAATGATTCAGGCAGAAGGCGGCGTGCATCCAGCAGGTGTGGAGTATGTACAAGCCGTGGCAGAGCTGTGCAAGCAGAACGGTCTGCTGCTCATTATTGATGAGATCCAAACGGGTATGGGACGTACCGGCAAACTGCTAGCATTTGAGCATTATGGTATCGAGCCGGATATCTTCACTCTTGCTAAAGGTCTGGCAAGCGGCTTCCCAGTGGGCGCGATGGTCGGCAAAGCGCATCTGAAAGAAGCATTTAGCGCAGGTAGCCACGGTTCTACCTTCGGCGGTACACCGCTCGCAACCGCAGCAGTGATCGCTACATTAGAAACGATGCAGGAGCAGAATGTCGTCGAGCATGCCGCACAGATGGGCGACTATCTGAACCAGCAGCTGCATGACAAGCTGGCAGATCATCCATTTGTACTGGAGATTCGTGGCAAAGGCTTGATGATCGGAATTGAGTGCGCAGGTCCAATTAATGAGTTGATTCTGGTTGGACAGGAAAAAGGGCTGCTATTCGTTAATGCTGGTCCAAACGTAATCCGTCTGCTGCCGAATTTGCTGATTACGAAGGAAGAAATCGATCAGGCGATCAGCCTGCTGAGCGAAATTATTCAGGAGTATGCGCCGGTTGTAACGGCGGCAAGTCCAAGCGGTAAGTAAGCGCAACATAGATTGGTTTTCACTGATTGGCTCTAACAAGTAGAAGAACTATACATTCGCTGCTTCGGTTCAACCTGAGAGCGACCATTATAAACGATTCGCACCGTTGATCGCGTGCATACAATACAACAGATAGATGCGTCTGCTGCCGACGAATGTGATTGGTAATGCAGTAGCACTTGCATCTATCTGTGAGGAGGCTGGAACATTGTCCGACGCAACACAAACAGGCAAGCTGGAACTGAGCCATTTTAAAGGTAAAGATTTTATTGAATTGAGCGACTATACCGCTGAGGAGATTCATTTTCTGATCGAGCTGGCGATTGAACTAAAGCGCAAGCAAAAAGCCGGTGAAGTGTATCGCCCGCTGGAAGGCAAAACGGTTGGACTGATTTTTGAAAAGTCGTCTACGCGTACCCGTGTATCGTTTGAGGTTGGTACGTATCAGCTGGGCGGACACGCATTGTTCCTGAGCAAAAATGATATTCAAATGGGACGCGGCGAGACCATTGCCGATACGGCGCAAGTGATGTCCCGCTATCTGGACGGTATTATGATCCGTACGTTCGGTCATGAGAATGTAACCGAGCTGGCAAAATATGCCGACATTCCGGTGATCAACGGACTGAGCGATCTGGGGCATCCGTGTCAGGTGCTGGCGGATTTCCAAACGATTGTGGAGCACAAAGGCAAGCTAAAAGGTCTGAAACTGGCATACATCGGCGACGGCAACAATATGGCGCACTCGCTGATGATCGGCGGCGCACGTGTCGGTCTGGACGTATACGTTGCCAGCCCAGAAGGATATGAGCCGGACGCAGAGGTGCTGAAGCAATGTGAAGCATTGGCAGCAGAGAGCGGCGCGACCATCAAAGTCGTACGTGATCCGAAGGAAGCGGTAGCGAATGCGGATGCCATTTACACTGATGTGTGGGCGAGCATGGGCTTTGAGGAAGAGCAGAAGATACGCGAGCAGGCATTTGCTGATTATCAGGTGAATGAGGAGCTAGTGAGTCATGCGAAGCCAGATTATATCTTCCTGCACTGTCTGCCTGCTCACCGCGGTGAGGAAGTTAGCGCAGGCGTGATCGACGGTGGTAACAGCGTGATTTTTGATGAAGCGGAAAATCGCCTGCATGCGCAAAAAGCGATTATGGCGGCGCTGATCGGATAATCTTTTTACGATTAGTAACAAAGCGTACAACCCGGTTGTTGGGCGCAGCAGGAACCTTTACAATAACAATAATGAAGAATAAACGACCTTTTGACGGACAGGAGCAGAGCAGGTACATCTCGCTTGTATCTGCTGTCCACCTGCCCGCTTCAAAAGGTTTTACATTGGGGGGCATTTGAACATGGCAAAAGACAAAATTGTACTGGCATACTCCGGTGGACTGGATACGTCCATCATTCTGAAATGGCTGAAAGAAACATATGACGCAGAGATCATTACGTTTACAGCGGATATTGGACAGGCGGATGAGTTGGACGGTCTGGAAGAAAAAGCACTGGCAACTGGTGCATCCAAAGTGTACATCGACGATCTGCGTGCAGAATTTGCGGAGGATTTCATTTATCCGATGTTCCAAGCGGGCGCACTGTATGAAGGACAATACCTGCTCGGTACAAGTATTGCGCGTCCATTGATTGCAAAGCGCATGGTGGAAATCGCTCGTGCGGAAGGCGCCATTGCGATCGCTCACGGCGCAACGGGTAAAGGGAATGACCAAGTACGTTTTGAATTGAATGCAGCTGCACTGGCACCGGAGATCAAAGTGATCGCCCCTTGGCGTCTGGAAAAATTCCGCGAGGACTTCCCAGGACGTGCGGAAATGATCTCTTACGCGGAATCCCACGGCATTCCGGTTACGGCATCGGCAGCGAAGCCGTATTCCACAGACCGCAACCTGCTGCATATCAGCTATGAGAGCGGCGTGCTGGAAGATCCAAACTTTGATGCAAGTGCAGAGAGCAACAAAGACATGTTCGTGCTGAGCGTATCTCCAGAGGATGCACCGGATCAGCCGGAAATGCTGGAGCTGGAATTTGCACAAGGTAACTGTATTGCCCTCAACGGTCAATCGCTGACTCCGCTAGAAGTGATGGAGAAGCTGAACGAGCTGGGTGGCAAGCATGGAATCGGTCGCGTCGATATGGTGGAAAACCGTTTTGTCGGCATGAAGAGCCGTGGCGTGTATGAGACACCAGGTGGTACAATCCTGTTCACCGCTCACCGTAAAATGGAGTCACTGACGATGGACCGCGAAGTAATGAGCCTGCGCGATTCGCTCATTACCCGTTATGCGAACCTCGTGTACAATGGCTTCTGGTTCGCACCAGAGCGTCTGGCACTGCAAGCACTCGTAACCGAAAGTCAGAAAAATGTGACTGGTACAGTACGAGTGAAGCTGTACAAAGGCAACATTATCGCTGCTGGTCTGAGCAGCCCATACAGTCTGTACAACCCAGACATCGCGACCATGGAAGCTGATCCAACCAATGCGTATGATCAAGGCGATGCGGCTGGCTTTATCCAGCTGAATGCACTGCGTCTAAAAGTGGGCGCTGGTGTACAGCAGCAAGCAGCAAGTCAAGTGAAGCAGGGAGTGTGACCGGCAGCATGAGCAAACTATGGGGCGGACGTTTTACCAAGCAAACGAATCATCTGGTGGAGGAATATACAGCCTCCATCCATTTCGATAAAGCATTAGCTGAGGAGGATATCCAAGGCAGTCTGGCACATGTCACGATGCTGGGCAAATGTGGTATTGTACCCGCAGAAGATGTAGAAACCATCAAAGCTGGTCTGAATAAGGTACTGGACAATATCCGTGCCGGAAACGTACAATTTTCCGTGTCTGATGAAGATATTCATATGAATATTGAAAAGCATCTGATCGAAGAAGTCGGCGCGGTGGGTGGCAAGCTGCATACCGGTCGTAGCCGTAACGATCAGGTGGCAACTGATATGCACCTGTACTTGCGTAATCGCGTGGTGGAGCTGACCGGATTGCTTCACGCTTTGCAGGAAGCGCTGATCGGACAGGCAAAAGCAAACCTGAACACAATCATCCCAGGCTATACGCATCTACAGCGCGCCCAACCGATTCTGTTCGCGCATCATCTGATGGCGTATGTCTCCATGTTCGAGCGCGATATTGACCGACTCAAAGACAGCTACAAACGGATCAATGTATTGCCGCTGGGCGCAGGTGCGCTGGCAGGTACAACATTCCCGATTGACCGTCATTTTGTGGCAGAGCAGTTGGGCTTTGACGGCGTATACGAGAACAGTCTGGACGCGGTTAGTGACCGCGACTTTATCGTCGAATTTCTGGCGGGCGCTTCGCTGATTATGACGCATCTGTCGCGTCTGAGCGAAGAACTGGTACTGTGGAGTAGTACGGAGTTCAACTTTATCGAGCTGGATGATGCTTTCTGCACAGGCAGCAGTATTATGCCGCAAAAGAAAAACCCAGATGTACCGGAACTGGTACGTGGGAAAACTGGTCGCGTGTACGGCAATCTGATCGGTCTGCTGACCGTACTGAAGTCGTTGCCGCTGGCATACAACAAGGATATGCAAGAAGACAAAGAAGGCATGTTCGATACAGTAGCGACGCTGGAAGGCGCGCTGCAATTGTTCGCACCGATGATTTCTACCATGAAAGTAAATACGGGACGGATGAGAGAAGCGGTCAACAAGGACTTTTCCAATGCGACCGATATTGCCGACTTCCTCGTGAACAAAGGTCTACCTTTCCGTCAGGCGCATGAAGTCATCGGTAAAACGGTGCTGTACTGCATTCAGGAAGGCAAGTATTTGCTCGATCTGACGCTGGAAGAGTTCCAGAACTTCTCGCCGTTGTTTGACGATAATATCTACCAAGTGCTGCAACCGGAAACGGTGGTCAATGCGCGTAACGTCTATGGCGGTACAGCAACGGTACAGGTGGAGCAAGCGATTGAGCGTGCAGGTGGTAAGCTGCAACATACGGTGCAATGGCTGGAGCAGCATACGCGTTCATAATAGGTTGTTCACGTTATGATGCAACATGTATCCATTCATCGCGTATTTTGCAATTATGTATTCCTGAATCGCATCGCGTAATTACAAATAGCTATTCATCACGGCGGTATTTCTTCTCGATAGAGAGGGAATACCGCTTTTTACGTTGTTCACTATCTAATGATTGTGAGAATGTATATTCTTTTGCCGAAGAGACTGTCCAAATACGGAAAAGCATGTTCAAGTACTGAAGATGATAGAAAAGAAAAACGAAAGACGATGGTTGCGAACATATGAGAATCATCATACTGAGACGACAGCAGAGCATGGATATTCTGTGACAAAGATAACGGGAAAGCATGAAAATACTAGATTTTAGAGAATTTCTTTATCGTTTCATAATAAAAAGGGAACCTCAGCATGAGGAATCTGATTAAAATCAGATTGTATGTTTTTATGAAAGCTAGTGAAGGGTGGCGAACGTAGCGGTTTCACGTGCTTTGCTAGCAGTCGGATCCTAGGCTTGTAATGAAAAGAAATAACATGTAAGCTTATCCACCTTGAGAAAGAGGAATGCAGCAGGTAAAGCAGCCCTACATCCATCACTTTTTTTAGCGTTTATCTATGAGATCTGTTACAGGTACAGAACGATTCATTTCAAACAACTGTAACAACTAAACATTGAAGTTTCCTCTTGCTTCTTGCTGGAAAAGGGCTACAATGAAATCATGAAATGTTAACGTTAACAAAATAAATAAACCAGTCTGCATCAGGGAAGGAATGAATCGATATGGCACGCAAATTTCTGGATGAGAACTTTCTGTTGAACAGCGAAACTGCAATCCAACTGTATCATGACACAGCCAAGGATTTACCGATTATCGACTACCACTGTCACCTAAGCCCGCAGGAAATATATGAAAATAAAAGCTTCAAAAATATCACCGAAGCTTGGTTATACGGCGACCATTACAAATGGAGAGTGATGCGAGCAAACGGTGTAGAGGAACAATATATCACTGGCGATGCCGACGACTACGACAAATTCCTCGCTTGGGCAAAAACGGTACCGCAGCTAATCGGCAACCCACTGCACCATTGGACGCATCTGGAGTTACAGCGCTTCTTTGGCGTATATGAGTTGCTGAATGAGCAGACCGCACCGTCCATCTGGGAAAAGGTGAACCAACAGCTGCAAGGCGAAGGCTTCGGCGCACGTGATCTGATCACCAAGTCCAAAGTGACGGTCGTCTGCACAACCGATGATCCTGCCGATTCACTGGAATATCATACAGCCATCCGCGAGCTAAAAGGATTCGATACGCTTGTGCTGCCAAGCTTCCGCCCAGACAAAGCGCTAGAGATCAACCGCGATACATTCCGTCCTTGGCTGGAACGATTGGTTGCTGCTAATGGTGCAGACATTCAGACATACGATCAATTTTTGCAGGCATTGGAGAAAAGAGTTCGTTTCTTCCACGCTGCGGGTGGACGCGTATCCGATCATGCGCTTGATACGGTCGTATACGGTAGCGCCACACGTGAAGAAGCTAGCTCCATCTTTGCCAAAGCACTGCGCGAAGGTCAAGTGACGCCGGAGGAAGAAGCCAAGCATAAAACGCATACGCTGGTGTTCTTAAGCCAGTTGTATCAAGAGTTGGGCTGGGCGATGCAGCTGCATATCCATGCGTTGCGTAACAACAATACGCCGATGTTCCGTGAATTGGGTCCAGACACGGGTTACGATGCGGTCAATGATGGCGCGATTGCAGCACCGCTGGCATCGCTGCTGAACGATATGGAGAGTGCAGGCGGATTGCCGAAAAGCATTCTATACTCACTCAATCCCAACGATTATCATGTGCTGGCAAGCATCGCAGGCAGCTTCCAAGGCGGCGGCATTCCCGGCAAAATTCAGTTTGGTACTGCATGGTGGTACAACGACCACCGAGACGGCATGTTCGAGCAGATGCGCATTCTCGCCAATCTGGGTGTATTTGCCCGCTTTGTCGGTATGCTGACCGACTCGCGCAGTTTCCTGTCGTATACGCGTCATGAGTATTTCCGCCGCCTGCTATGTGATCTGCTCGGAAGCTGGGTAGAGAGCGGCGAGGTGCCGGATGATATGAGCTTGTTGAAACAGATTGTAGCGGGCATTTGCTATAACAATGCGGAACAGTATTTTGATTTCCCAGCGGTTGTATCCGTTTCCTAAACGGAACAGCTGGCGTTATCTTATATGCCGTATCGTACGCTTGTGATCCGGCATATAAAGGAACATGATGTACACCTGCAACAGTGTGTGGGCAGATCGAATGATTAATCTGTATAGCCCTCTGCCTGCACACTTCCCTGCATCGGGGAATCAAGGACACGTACAGGATTATAAAGTGAAAAATTTCACATATATATCGACTAGAAGAAGGAAGGGTTCATAATGGGGACGGTAACGATGGAAGGCGTTCACACGGACGCTGAAGTCACGACCAGTAAGATCAGTCTAAAGGAGAAAATTTCCTACGGTCTGGGTGACTTTGGGAATGGATTTATGTTTGATTTGGGACAGTTATATCTATTAAAGTTCTTTACCGATGTGGCGGGTATTCCAGCGTATGCGGCAGGGGGGATTTTTGCAGTCAGTAAAATATTCGCGGCTTTCTGTGATCCGATCGTTGGCTCGTCGATTGATTATCGCAAACATATCGGTCCGCGTGGCAAATTCAGACCGTATCTGATCATGGGTAGCATTGCGCTGGCGATTCTGACTATTTTGACCTTTATCTCGCCAAATCTGTCGACAGGTGGCAAATTGTTTTATGCGTATGCGTCGTATATGATCTGGGGCATTGGATATTCGTTTGTAAATATTCCGTATGGTTCGCTCGGCGCAGCGATTACGCAGGATACGGTGGAGCGGGCGTCCTTATCTTCGTTCCGACAGGCGGGTTCGCTTGGTGCACTGTTCATCACCAGTGTGGTCGTTATGCCATTGATCGTGCATTTCTCTAATCCATCGGTCGGTTATCCGGTTGTAATGGCGCTCATGTCGGCGATTGGTGTAATCGCTTTCGTCTTTTGCTACCGAGGTACGAAGGAGCGTGTGGTTAATCAGTCGCCGCCAAAAGAAAAGCTATCTCCAAAGTTAATTATCAAAACATTCATTAGCAATAAGCCGCTGCTGGTGCTGGTATTGATGACCGTATTCACGATCTCCGCGTACAATATCAAATCCGCGATGCTTGTTTATTTTGCTCAGTACAATCTAGGAAATGTGGAATTGATGGCGTATATGAACTTTATTATTATCGGTTCGTCCTTTATCGGAGTACTGTTTCTGCCTAAGCTGGTCAAAGCGTTCGGTAAACGTAATACGGCGCTGATCGGGCTGGCGGTGAGTGTGATTGCGGACACGATTAACTTTATGATGCCGTCGAATGTGTATGTATTTACGATTCTCGCCAGTATCGCATTCATCGGGATTAGTATTCCCAATGGTGTGACGTGGGCATTTGTATCGGATATTATCGACTACGGGGAATGGAGCTCAGGGGAGCGTAAGGATGGGATTACGTACTCGCTGTTCAACTTTTCCCGTAAGCTGGCACAGTCGCTCGCTGGTACATTGTCTGGTGTTGGGTTAGGGCTGATCGGTTATGTACCGAATGTGGCGCAAAGCGCAGGTACGCTACTTGGGATCAAAGGGCTGCTCTGTCTATATCCAGCAATAGCACTGGCGATTGCAATGATCGTTATCGGACTGATGTACAAACTGACCGACCGCAAGCATGAGGAGATCGTCGCGGAATTGCAGCTGCGCCGTCAATCACAAGAAGGCATGATGTAAATCATGGCAGGGCAAGCGTAGAGTATGGTGGAATAAGTACAATGTGTTATTCTTAGGAGTAAGCAGGTCGGACAGTGATATGGATGTTCGCATCTCGGAAAGCTACGACAAAGGAAGGTATGCACATGGCAGCCACCATTAAAGATATTGCCCGACTGGCAAATGTATCTCATACAACGGTTTCGCGAGCACTGAATAATAGCCCGCTGATCAAAGAAGTTACCAAACGCAAAATTGTGGAAATTGCCCAGCAGCTTAATTATATTCCAAATTATAATGCCAAAAGTCTTGTTTTGCAGCGTTCGCATACGATTGGACTATTCTTCACCAGCTTGTCGCGCGGAACGAGCAGCAGCTTTTTCGCGGATACGATGCGCGGTGTCAATTCGATCATTGGCGTCGAATACAATCTGTTTGTACGCGGAATTGACGATTATACCGACTATGCCACCATTCATCCGAAGCGGTATGATGGCATCATTCTAATGAGTCAAAGTGACGATGACAATGCGTTTATCGAGCATGTGGTCAGTCAGCAGATTCCGCTGGTTGTGCTAAACCGATTGATTCCGGGTGGCAGCTTTGTCAATATTGTCTCCAATGACCGTGAGGGTGCCGGGCATGCAGGCGACTATCTAGTGTCACAGGGACATCGCCGGATTGCCTTGATTGAAGGCATGCAGGGCTTCACATCCACTGAACAGCGCCGTATCGGATTTTTGGATGCAGTACAGTCAGCAGGTGTGGAGGTGCCGGAACAGTATATCGTGCCGGGTGAGTATAGCACGGAAAGTGGTTATGAAGCGATGCGCAAGCTGCTGACACTGGATACGCCACCAACCGCTGTCTTTTGCTCGAATGATGATATGGCGATTGGAGCGATGAATGCGGCATTTGAAATGGGTGTGCGCGTGCCGGAGGATATTTCCTTGGTGGGCTTCGATGATATTAATTTCTCAATGTACACCAATCCAGCTCTAACGACGATCAAGCGTCCGATTGAGCAGATTAGTGCGAATGGTGCAGAAAAGCTTCTAGAACGGATTCAATTGCAGGCAAGCGACGAGGAATTGATTTTCCATGGGACGGAACTGATTGAACGTCGTTCCACGTCAGCGTATGGAGAATGATTGAGGTGTAGAAACATTGGTCAGCATTCGATAAAAAGGAACAGGAGCATTGCCGAAAGAGGGAGAGATGAGGAGCTGAGATCTATGTCTACAGCATGGGAGCATCGGAACCACTTTCGGCTTTTTCCTTGTACGGTATGCTTATACAGTATGTAGGTAGATGAGGCTTATGATCGTGTGGAGCATCTTCCATATAGATGTTTAATGGATATGCAAGTGTGATCAACTTCATTTTGTTAACGTGTGCATAAATGTAGAATGATACGTAGAAGAGGCAAATAGGAAGTGGTTATTCTGATGATGATTACAGGAGGCAATCGAATATGAACAGATTCAATCGTCAATCTCATCCAATACCGAAGTATCCAGAGAGAGTGATTCAGTTTGGTGAAGGGAATTTCCTGCGTGCCTTTGCGGATTGGCATATTCAGCGGATGAATGAACGAGTAGATTTTCAGACGGGTGTTGTTATTGTACAGCCGCTGGCACAAGGAATGGCAGCAGCGCTTCATGAGCAGGATGGACTCTATACCCTGTATACCGAGGGGATGCAGGACGGTCAGCTTGTACAGCAGCATGATGTGATCGATTGTGTAACTCGTGGCATCAACCCGTATACGCAATATGAACAGTATGAACAACTGGCGCAGCAACCAGAATTGCGGTATATCATTTCCAATACGACGGAAGCGGGCATTGCTTTTGAGCCAGCAGATACGCTGGAGGATCGTCCACAGCGTAGTTATCCGGGGAAATTGACCGCCTTGCTGTATCGACGCTATACACATTTTCACGGTGACCCATCCAAAGGCTTTATCATATTGCCATGTGAGCTGATTGATCGCAATGGGGATGAGCTGAAGCGTATCGTGCTGCAATATGCAGAGCTATGGCGGCTGGAGAGCGGATTTGCTGAATGGTTGGAGCAGAGCAATGTCTTTTGTTGCAGTCTGGTTGACCGAATTGTACCGGGGTATCCCGCAGGGCGTATGCCAGAGATCACGCAGAAGTTAGGATATGAGGATCGCTTTGTGGTAGTTAGTGAACCTTTTCACTTGTGGGTGATCGAAGCACCATCATCACTGGCAGCGGAGTGGCCTGCGGCAGCAGCTGGGCTGAATGTGAAGATCGTGGACGATATGACGCCATATCGCACGCGTAAAGTACGGATTCTGAATGGAGCGCATACAGCGATGACGCCGGTAGCGTATTTGTACGGATTGGATACGGTAAGTGAAGCGGTGGGCAATGAAGTGACAGGGGCGTTGATTCGTGAATTGATAGAGCAGGAGATTCTGCCGACATTGGATCTGCCAGAAGAAGAATTGCAGTCTTTTGCAGAGGCGGTGTTGGAGCGGTTTGCCAATCCGTATGTGCAGCATCAGCTGATCAGCATCTCACTGAACGGCATTTCCAAATATAAAACGCGTGATCTGCCGACACTGATAACCTTTGTGCAGAAGCAGGGACGGTTGCCGCGTCGATTGACCTTTTCGCTGGCAGCATTGTTGGTCTTTTACCGAGGGGAGCGTCAGGGGCAACCGATCCCTTTGAATGATGATGCGCAGGTGCTGAGCCGGTTTGCAGGGTGGTGGGCGGCGTATGATGACAACAGCATGTCTGTACAGCAATTGGCGGAGCAGGCGTTGGGTGATATGACATTCTGGGAACAAGATTTACGCCAAATTGCTGGTCTGACTGAGTGTGTAGCGGCAGATATGCAGTTGATTGTGGAACAAGGAATGGAATTCGCTTTGCAGAGCATCATGAGAGAACAATCAGAGTCGCGCCGTCAATCGCAATCAATGATCGAAATCACGATCGAAACCTAAGGGGGAGCCGCCATGCTGGAATGGATTCAAATGAACAGGCAGGACAATGTAGCCGTAGCGCTGCGCGATTATCAGCAAGGGGAAGTGCTAGATCATGATGGGAAGATCGTGCAAGTGCAGCAGGATATCGCCAGAGGGCATAAAATCGCATTGCAGTCTTTGGAAGCTGGGCAATCGGTTATCAAGTATGGATATCCGATCGGTCATGTAACCGAGTCGGTTCGTGCAGGCAGTCATATCCATGTACACAATACACGCACTGGTCTGAGTGGTGTGGAACAATATCAGTATGCACCACGTAGCTTTCCTAATCCGTATATGCCAGAGCAGCGTACCTTTATGGGCTATCGTCGTGCCAATGGTGAGGTCGGTATTCGTAACGAGTTGTGGATTGTGCCAACGGTCGGTTGTGTGAACGGCATTGCGGAGATGATCCTCAAGCAGTTCCGCGCGGATATAGACGATATGGCTCCGTTTGACAATATGCTCGTCTTGAAGCACGGCTATGGCTGCTCACAACTGGGGGATGATCATCTGCATACGCAGACCATTCTAGCAGATGCGGTGCGTCATCCGAATGCAGCAGGTATACTGGTGCTGGGCTTAGGCTGCGAGAACAATATAATGGAGGATTTTAAACAAGTCATCGGATCGTACGACGACTCACGAGTAAAATTCCTTGTCTCCCAACGTGTATCCGACGAGGTGCAGGCAGGCGTAGAACTGCTGCATCAGATTCATACGGCGGTACGTGATGACCGCCGCGAACCGATTGCGCTGTCCGAATTGAAAATCGGACTCAAATGTGGCGGTTCGGATGGGCTATCTGGTATTACCGCCAATCCACTACTTGGTCAATTGTCTGATTATATGGCGGCTCAGGGTGGAACGACTGTATTGACCGAAGTACCCGAAATGTTCGGTGCCGAGCAGATTCTGATGGAGCGTGCGAAGAATGAACAAGTTTTCGGCAAAATTGTGGATTTGATCAACGATTTTAAGCAGTATTTTATGAATTACGATCAGCCGGTGTATGAGAATCCGTCCCCCGGCAACAAAGCGGGCGGGATTACGACGCTGGAAGATAAGTCGCTCGGCTGTACACAAAAAGCAGGCACTAGCGCTGTACAGGATGTACTGCAATACGGGGAACGACTGCATACACGCGGATTGAATCTGCTTAGCGCGCCGGGGAATGATTTGGTTGCATCGTCCGCGCTAGGAGCAGCAGGGTGTCAGTTGGTTATTTTCACGACAGGACGAGGAACGCCGTTTGGCTCCTTTGTGCCAACGATGAAGGTATCGACCAATTCGCCGTTGTTTGAGAACAAGCCGCACTGGATTGACTATAATGCGGGAGTGTTAGTGGAAGAGACCAGTATGCAGGATTGTCTGGTGGACTTTGTAGACTATATTATTGAAGTCGCCAGTGGACGTTGGGTGAATAATGAAAAGAACAATTTCCGTGAGCTGGCTATTTTCAAGCATGGGGTGACGCTGTAATGCATTTCTAACAAAAGTCTGGCACGTTCATCTCTATTGAACATGCCAGACTTTTTGTATGGTAACGCAATACGTGCAGAAGGAATACATATAAAAGTAATTTATAAGAAATACATATCAAGAAATATATAGAATCGTAACATTGAGCGATGATTGTGGTAGCTCATAAGCAAACACAAAACGAAGTGAGCGCAAAAGAAGATACAGGTAGATTTTCTCTATAAATTGAATGGTGAAGAAGGATGGAAATAGGGAAAAGGTATGCTATACTTTTTTTACTGACCAGTGGGTCATTTTGCTGTGAATGTGTTAATAATAACGTATTGCATCGTTTACAGTAGAAAGTGGAGCATACCAGGAACAGGAGTGAAAGGAAATGGCGCAAGGAGTAGGAGCGGTACCGAGGCAGACGCCTAATGGTACGATCAAAACAGGCTGGATTGTAGCTGGGTTGTTACTAGGGATATTCATCGCTTCCATTGATAATACGATTGTAGCGACTTCTATTGCGACGATTGTAGGCGATCTGGGTGGGTTTGATCAGTTTGTCTGGGTGACATCGGCGTATTTGGTCGCTTCGCTGGCGGGAACGCCGATTTTTGGTAAATTGTCGGATATGTATGGGCGCAAGCGCTTCTTCGTATTCGGCTTAATCATGTTTATGCTCGGTTCGATTTTATGCGGAACCGCGCAGTCGATTGTGCAACTGAGTCTATATCGTGCGATTCAAGGGATTGGCGGTGGTGCGCTAGTGCCGATTGCATTTACGATCGTATTTGATACATTTCCGCCAGAGAAGCGGGGGAAAATGACGGGGCTGCTGGGAGCGGTGTTTGGCATGTCTAGTCTGTTTGGTCCTTTGCTTGGTGCGTATATTACGCAGTATTTTAGCTGGCGCTGGGTGTTCTATATCAATGTGCCGCTTGGCATTGTATCATTGCTGTTGATTATGATCTTTTACCGTGAATCACTGCAACGGGCGCGTCAGCAGATTGACTGGGCGGGGGCAGGCTTGCTGGTCGGTGCTGTTGTATCGTTGATGTTCGCGCTGGAATTGGGCGGCGGTACGTATGCTTGGACATCGCTACCGATTCTGCTGCTGTTGATTGGGTTTGTAGTCATGTCGATTGCATTTGTATGGGTGGAGCGGCGAGCGCAAGAACCGATTGTTTCATTTCCGATGTTTCGTCAGCGGCTCTTTGCAGGCAGTGTAGCAGCGGGATTCTTTTATGGGGCAGCGTTTATTACAGTCACGCTCTATATTCCGATCTATGTGCAGGGGGTGACCGGTGGTAGCGCCGTTAATTCTGGGCTGACGCTGTTGCCGATGACGGTAGGCTCGGTGCTGGCAGCAATGGTCGGCGGGATTCTAGTGAACAAAATGACCTTCCGCCGCATTATGGTCTTTTCAGCAATTGTATTCACGATTGGGATGATTCTGCTTAGTCAATTGCGCGCCGATACGCCGCACTGGCTGTTGGTGCTGGATCTGATCATTACCGGCTTTGGGATCGGGTTCTCCTTTTCCGTGCTTGGGATTAGCGGTATTCAGGAGTTTGATGTACGTCAGCGCGGGGCTGCCAATTCGACGTTATCGTTTGTCCGCTCACTGGGGATGTCAGTTGGGGTAACGATCTTCGGGCTAGTGCAGCATCAGTTGTTCAGTGTTCATCTTCAGCAGCAGGCAGGTGGTTCACTGCCGGCAGGCATGGATCTGTCGACGGTTGATCCGCGTGCGCTGCTGTCGGAGCAGATGCAATTGCAGATTCCGGCGGAGGTGCTGGACATCATTCGTCAGGTGTTGACTCAATCCGTAGCTGGTACGTTTGGCTGGGCGATTGTACCAGCGGTATGTGCATTGGTCGCAGTTGCGCTGATGGGCAGTGCGCGAGCGGTCACATCATCACGAGCAGCAGACAAGCCTGCTCCATCTTCTGACATTTCGTAATTATTAAACAAGGGGCGGGCATCCCGCGCCATATAAGGAACGACCGATTTCAGGATACAAATGAAACCGGTCGTTTTTTGATTCCGTCGATCTTTTCAGGTTATTATAGTACTCAACAGGTAACGAATTTGTTACAATAGAGATTGTGGAATTATGTCAGACCTGTCGTAACCGACAGAATCCAGACTATGGCGAGGCATCGCTAGTCGGCTGTGGTTACATTGAACCCTGTAATAGGAAGTGATAAATTGATCGAGATGCAGGACGTATGGAAAACATACCCCAATGGTGCGCATGCACTACAGGGCGTTTCCGTTAAAATTGACCGTAATGAATTTGTATATGTAGTCGGTCCTTCTGGAGCGGGGAAATCGACATTTATGAAATTAATGTACCGCGAAGAGAAGCCGACGAAGGGGCAGATTTCGGTAAACGGCTTCAATCTAGGCAAGCTGCAACAACGCAAAATTCCATTGCTGCGCCGTAACATCGGCGTTGTGTTTCAGGATTTTCGCTTGTTGCCCAAGCTGACCGCTTTTGAAAATGTGGCATTTGCGATGGAAGTCATCGAATCGCCGCGCCGTCAAATCAAGAAGAGAGTCATGGAAGTGCTAGAGCTTGTCGGTTTGCAGAGCAAGGCGAACCGTTATCCAGATCATCTGTCCGGCGGGGAGCAGCAGCGGATTGCGATTGCGCGCGCAATTGTTAACAATCCGGCAGTAATTATTGCCGATGAGCCGACAGGAAACTTGGACCCAGAAACATCATTTGGTATTATGCAATTGCTGGACGAGATTAATTTCCGTGGTACGACGATCATCATGGCAACGCACAACAAGGATATTGTTAACTCAATGCGTCGGCGCGTGCTGGCGATTGAGAATGGTCAGATTGTGAGAGACCAGATCAGAGGGGAGTACGGTTATGAATTTTAGTACCTTCTTGCGACACCTGCGGGAAGGTTTTCGAAGCGTGTTCCGCAACGGATGGATGTCAGTCGCGTCCATCACCTCGATTATTGTGTCTTTATTTATTTTGGGTGTCTTCATTTTGCTTGTATATAACGTCAATCAGCTTGCAGATAAGGCGGATAATCAAGTAGAGATTAACGTCTTTTTGGAGCTGAATGTGAGCCAGTCGCTGCGTGAGCAATTGCAGCAGGAGATCAGCGAAATGCCGGAAGTCAGCAACATCCAGTATATTCCGAAGAACGAAGGTTTGAAGGAATTGCGTCAGAATCTGGGTGAAGGCGGAGAGAGCTTCTTGGAAGGGTATGCCGAGGATAACAATCCGCTGCCTGATGCGCTGCGCGTCAATGTGATTGAGGCGAGCACGGTTCCATTTGTCGCACAGAAGATCGAAGCGCTGAACAATGAACATGCAGAGAAACCGATCCTCAAAGTCCGCTACGGCGGTGAAACGATCGAGACGCTGTTCAAAGTGACCGATCTGATCCGCAACATTGGTCTGATTCTGGTGGCTGCACTGGCATTGATGGCGATGTTCCTGATTGCCAATACGATTCGTGTAACCATTCTGGCACGCCGCCGTGAGATTGGTATTATGAAGTTGGTCGGAGCGACCAATCAGTTTATCCGCTGGCCGTTCTTTATTGAAGGAGCGCTGCTGGGCGGAATCGGCGCCCTAGTCACGATCATTATTCTGTTTGTGGGGTATCACCAATTGGTTATCGCATCTCTATCTTCACTCAGTCTTGGCTCCTTGATTACACTGGTGCCGCTTCAACAGATATGGCTCTTATTGGGCGCGATTTTGCTCATTTTGGGCGTACTGATCGGAATCTGGGGCAGTACCGTATCGATTCGTCGTTTTCTTAAAGTATAACGGTAAAAATAGTTCCAAATTTTACCGGAAAGTGCTTAAGTCCTATAAAGGCTTTACCGTGGTTGCCGATAATAAACATGACGTAATTGCTGAGCGCCGGAAACGACTCTTTAAATAACCTACTACAATAAAAGGATGGTAAAAAAGTTGAAAAAAGCCGCATCAATTATGGCCACCGTTTTATTGGCCGCTGCATTGATACAACCAGGACAGGCATCTGCAGCCAAATCTTCGAGCGATATTCAAAAAGAACTGAATGCAGTGGAGCAGCAGGCGAAGGAAGCGAAGCAGCAGCAAAAAGCGGCTGAAGCCCGCCGTGCACAATCGTCTACACTGAAAAAAGCAGCGCAGCGGGATTTGAGTAATGTATTGCAGGCAATCAACGAAGTAAATAGCCAGATTTCGCGTGTATCCAACGATATTACCAAAACGGAAACCGGTCTCCGGCAGGCAAAGAAAGACCTGGCCGAAGCACAGGAACGGATCAAAGCCAGAGAAGGCATGATTGATACGCGTGTACGTATGATGTACACCGACGGAATGGTATCGTATCTGGATGTACTGATGTCTGCAACCAGCTTTTCCGATTTTGTAGAGCGTGCAGATTCCTTGAAAATGATCGTTGATCAGGATCAGGACATTTTGGCACAACATGAAAAAGACAAACAATTCGTCATTGTGACGCAAAATAAATTGAAAGCTGACTACGCCAAAGCAAAAAGCCTATACTCCGAAAAGGCAAAGCGCAAAGGCGAGTTGGATTCCAAAGAGAACGAAAAGCAACGCCTGATCGCGAAGTATGACCTGCAAATCCAGAACGCAGAAGAAGCAACTGCTGCTCAGGAGCAGGCATTGTGGGATTTGGCAGACAAACGCGCATCGCTGTATAGTGAGAAAACAGCTGTGGAAGCCCAAGAGCGTGCAGCAGCAGCGGCTCGTGCAGCTGCGGAAGCAGCCGCTTCGCAAGGCTCCGGTGGCGGTGGATCATCCAGCGGCGGTGGAGGCGGTGGCGGTTATCAGGGTAGCGGCAACGGTATCCTGATGGTGCCGGTTAACGGCGCACGCTTGTCTTCTCCATTCGGCTATCGTACGAACCCGGTAACGGGAATCTACAAACTGCATGCAGGTGTAGACTTTGCTGCACCACAAGGAACAACGATTATGGCTGCTGATGGCGGTACTGTCGTCGTTGCTGGTGCGGTGAGCGGCTATGGGAATGCCGTAATTATTGACCATGGGAACGGCATTCGAACACTGTACGGTCATATTCGTAATGGCGGTGTGATGGTACAAGTAGGTCAAAGCGTAAGCAAAGGCGAGAAAATCGCAGAAGTCGGTTCTACGGGCAATTCGACCGGACCGCACTGCCACTTTGAAGTACGGGTCAATGGTACGCCAGTCGATCCGATGGGATATTTGTAAAACCGGTTGCCTGCGGTCTGCATGATTGTCATATGCAGATCGCGGGTGAACCGGTTTTAACGTAGAAAGGCGGTTAGGTGGAATGAAAAAACGCACGGTAGCTCTACTTGTTGTTGCCATGATGGTACTCAGCAGCGTACTGACGCTGGCTGTAGTGAATCTGCCATCATTTGTGCAAAGAGCTTCAATGGGTCAGGGTGTGCTGGGCGCGCTTAGCAACAGCGGATTGACTGATGAAGAGAAATCCAAACTCAGTACGGTCGCTAGCCTGATCGAAGGCAATTATTATCAAAATGTGGACGAAAGCAAGCTGGTCGATGGTGCTATTAATGGTATGGTAGAAGCGCTAGGCGATCCATATTCCAGTTACATGGATGCGGATACTGCGGGGCAATTTACCGAATCCATCGCTGGTTCGTTTACTGGAATTGGCGCGGAAGTGTCGCAGGATAACGGCAATGTCGTGATCGTCTCTCCCATCAAAGGCTCACCAGCGGAAAAAGCAGGTCTGCGTGCGAAGGACATCATCGTTTCGGTGAACGGCGAGAAGCTGTCCGGTGACGATCTGAATGCCGCCGTTGCCAAAATTCGTGGTAAAAAAGGCTCTACTGCTGAGCTGGAGATTCAGCGTGCAGGCAGCAAGGACACCATGACCTTCAAAATCGTACGTGACGACATCGCGATGGAAACGGTCTATGCACGTATGACGAACGATAAAATCGGTGTTATCGAGATCACACAGTTCTCACTGAATACCGCTGATCGTTTCAAAGAAGAATTGAAAAAGCTGCAAGATCAAGGGATGAAGGGACTCGTAATCGACGTCCGCAACAATCCAGGTGGCGTGCTGTCCGTGGTTGAAGATATGGCATCCCAGTTTATTACCAAAGGCAAAGCGATCGTACAGATCGAAGATAAAGCAGGTCAACGTCAGGTTGCAAATTCCACGGGTCAAAGTGTGGATTATCCAATTGCAGTCGTGACCAACGGCGGTAGCGCCAGCGCGTCCGAGATTCTTGCCGGTGCGCTCAAACAATCCGCAGGCGCAACGCTGTACGGCGAAACAACGTACGGTAAAGGTACTGTGCAGACAAGCATGGACAATCTGTTCAATGACGGCAGTCTAATCAAGATCACGATTGCCAAATGGCTGACGCCAAACGGCGACTGGATTCACAAAAAAGGCATCAAGCCCGATGTAAAAGTATCACCGCCGGATTACTATACCGTGACGCCGATCAATACAGATACCACGCTGAAATACGATATGAATAACGATAACGTCAAAAATGCACAGATCATGCTCGACGGTCTTGGCTACGATGTAGATCGCAAAGACGGCTACTTCGACCGCAACACCGAAGAACAGGTCAAAGCGTTCCAAACGGCGGAAAAGCTGACTGTGAACGGGCAGATCGATGCCAAAACCGCAACTGCATTGGAAGCGGCATTGGTGAAGCATATTCAAGACCCGCAATATGATGTACAACTGAACAAAGCGATTGCCGGTGTGGAACAACAGGTAGCCGCTAAAAAATAAAAATGATGTGCATTTGCTGACCGAACCCGCGCTATCACTGGCGGGAACGAAAGGGTGCATAAGAATGTAAAAAGAAGGCTGTTGCAGCCTTCTTTTTTTCGGTACAATAGGGAGTAATGAATACGCAAACAACTAGGAAGAAATACTGCGCAAAATGAGGTAGGCAACAAAGGAGAGTGGGCAATGGTGGCAGTGTTGAATGAGACACTCCGAATAACTGCTGATGTGTTGTGGCAGCTGCTGACGCAGCCGTTTTACTATATATTTTTGCTTGCCGTACTGCTCCATTACCGGCGGCAGGGACTGCTGGAACGACGTTTGTTTAACATACGAGTGCATGTGTATGCAGGCAGAGTATTACGTACGGTAATCACAGGTCTGGTGATCGGGCTGATCGTGTCGGTACTGATGACTGGTATTGGTATACATATGACAACCGGAATAGGCTGGGTGCTGAGTGGATTGATCGTTGTGCTGTCGCTCATTCGGTTGCGCTTTGCCCATGTGCTGGATGCGTTAGCAGTAGCTACGTTAGTCTCTCTGGTGCTATGGTTTATGCCAAATTGGCAGCCGTCCGGTTGGTTTGGTGAGCTTGTAACAGGCGTGCGGACCGCAGATTGGACGGGGTTGTTGGCGGTTGCTGTACTGCTGCAAATGGCAGAGGCGATCTTGTATCGCTCACAAGCGCCCAAATTGGCTTCTCCGGTCAATGTAGAGGGAAAACGTGGCAAGCCAGTTGGTGCTTACACGCTGGATGCGTTCTGGCCAGTTCCGATATGGTTGTTTGTCCCGATGACTGGTGGGTTGCTGCTGCCGTGGAACCCGCTACATAGCGGTGCAGATTGGGGAACAGGTGTGGCGCTAACGATGTTGCCGATGATGATCGGCAGCAGTATATTGACCCGCACGATGCTACCTATGCATAAGGCACAGCTAGTGACGCGTCGTCTATGGCAAAGCAATGCCGTATTGCTGATGATGACTGTAGGGTCTTTTTTCTGGCATCCACTAGCGCTGTTCGGCATCTGGATCGGTGTCATCTGGCGTGAATATATGATGTACGCTGCTCGTCGTGAAGAAGCGGGGCAAGTGCTGTTGTATACGCAAAGTTTGCGTGGCTTACGGATTATGGATGTGATTCCGGGTAGCCCAGCGAGCGAGTTGGGTATTATGGCTGGTGAGACCGCGTACAAGGTGAATGGAGTAGAAGTGAATAGCACTGAGCAGCTGCATAAGGCGCTGCGAATGAATCCGGCATTTTGCAAATTGGAAATATTGAATATTAGCGGGGAAAGCAAATTTTTGCAGCGGGCGATCTATGCCGGGGATCATCATCAGCTGGGCATGATCTTTGCACCGGATGATCAGTCGCTCATTTCGCCGGATGTGGAGCGATTAAGCGCTGTGCAGCTATTGATGCAGCCTAAAGTGATTCGACAGCGCAGCGATGGTGAGCGCTCAAATCGAGGATCATTTGGCGAAATTGAGGCATTTTCAAGTATTTCTTTGCCAAGCTATGATCGGACAAAGGTGGACACATCCAGTGTGGTCGACGAACGCGATACGACTGCACAATCGGACAATAAGCAGGTGGAAGAAACTGAGGATGCCAATACGCATGCTTCCGTCATGACAACGTCCTTGATCAAGGAATCGCCTTCTTCTCTTACCGAGTCGGAGCAGCAGCCTGATGAGACGGTAGTTCCGGCTTCGCCCGAGCTCGAATTTGAATCGGTGAATCCATCGTCGCAATCGGTACATGCCCCTATACAAACGGATGTAGAATCGCACGATATTACAGAGCCGATCAATGTTACAGAACCGAACCATATGGTGGATAGGGTGGAGATTACAGATACAACCGAATCGCCTTCATCTGTAGACTCTTTTGGTTCTGTAGAATCATCTTCGGTAGAACCGTCCTCCTGTATAGGAGCATCTTCTCCCGAGTCGTCCAGTGCGGCGGTTCTTTCTAGCTTGGAAGTGGATTTTGACGATGAATATTCTTCTAAAGACACAGGATCTGATCGTAGGGAAGAAGAAACGCTTGCCACAGAACCGATTCATTCTACAGCATCGGTATATCGTACAGAAACAGAATCTCCCTCCGAAATTTCAGATATTGCCGAACCTATAGCTTCGGTAGAATATACTGAGACGAACGAGACGAACGAGACGAACGAGACGAACGAGACGAACGAGACGAACGAGACGAACGATAGTGGCGAGGTGGATGCTGTCGTAGTCGCGGATGATAATGAGCTAGATTCAACGCAGCAGGATCAGGAAACGAACAGTCCGAACTCAGCGCGTGTGCAGCCAGTCGACTACGCTCCACTCACCTCAGCGTTATCGGCAGACGGATTGCCAAAACGCAGCCAGCGCCGTTCTGGTCGACGTAAATAATACAAAAGCCCGTGTTCCCTGCAATGCAGCAGAACACGGGCTTTTTGTCTAACTATACGAGAATCATCCGATAACGGGATGACCATTCTATACTACAGCAATGGTCGTGCCAGTAATTCATTAGTACCGCAACGTAACATTACGACGCGACCGATTGGTTTCTAGCTCTCTAGCATAATCAATCTGCTTACATCATAGCGGGATAAAACCTGCAATCTACTCCTGCAACTGCCGCAGCACGATAATTTCCACGCGGCGGTTTTTCTGTCTACCCGCTTCGGTAGAGTTATCTGCCGCTGGGCGGGTAGCTCCATAACCAGCATATTGGAACTTGGACTGATCCAGCTTTTTATTATCAATAAAATAACGCAGTACAGACAGTGCACGAGCACCGGATAGCTCCCAGTTATCCTTATACCGAGAAGCATATACAATCGGCAGATTATCCGTATGCCCTTCAATGCTGATCGTCGTATTGATCGACTGGAATAGACTGGCGAGTCGGGATAAGGTACCAAGTGAACGATCTTTTAGCTCTGCTTTTCCTTCGTCAAATAGGAACTGATCGCTGAGGGTAATCGAGATGCCCTGCGGCTTGTCGACGACGGATACCTGATTTTGCAGATTGTTCGTCTGTACATAGTTCTGAATCACCTGCATCAGATTGCCCAGCTCGCGCTCCTGTTCACGAAATGCCTGCTCACGGCTAGTCAGCGCCTCTTGCCCGTCGGTTTGACTTTGCCCACCTTGTTCACCGTTCTGATTCTGCTCCGGCGATTGACCGCCATTGTCGACGCTCTCGCCGGCTGTACCGGTAACACCTTTACCGCCGTCTAAGACTGAATTAGCGCTCTGAAACGTCAATTGCAGCGATTCAGTTAATACTTTATATTTGCCGGAATCGATCTGACTTACCGAATACATCACGATGAAGAAGATAAGCAGCAACGTGATCAGATCGGCATACGTAATCAGCCAACGATCCTTATGATCATGACTGTTGTGGTTGTTCTTGCGGCGAGAATAACGTCCCATCGTTATTCCTCCCTTGCGGATGCGGGTCTGCTATCATCATAACTGCCTTCGCTGTCGACGAGGAACGTTTCCAGCTTACGACGTACGAGCTGCGGGTTTTCGCCATTTTGAATTGACAATACGCCTTCAAGCAGCATTTCCATCGTTTGAATCTCTAATTCACTGCGCGACCGGATTTTGGAAGCGATGGGCAGGAAGATCAGGTTGGCGCTGGCTACACCATATAACGTAGCGGTAAAAGCAACCGCGATCGACGCACCGAGACCTGTCGGTTCGCTCAAGCTGCTCAACACTTGAATCAAACCCATTACCGTACCGATAATCCCCATCGTTGGCGCATAACCGCCAGCGGCATCGAAGATTTTGGCATATTGCTCATATTCCTGTTCCGTCTTGCCCATTTCCAGTTCCAGAATCTGGCGGATCACATCGCGGTCGGTTCCATCGACCACCTGCTGCAATCCTTCACGCAAAAATGCGTTCTCATGTGATACTGCCTGCGGTTCTAGCGCGAGTACACCAGCGCGGCGTGCGTGCATCGACATATTTACAATATCTTCAATCAATTGTTCATTATCCGAACGTGCCGGTACGAGTACCGTGGCAATCGCTTGCGGCAATTTTTTCAAACGAGATGCCGGAAAACTGATTACGACCGCCGCCGCTGTTCCGCCAAACACGATTAATGCGGCAGCGCCTTGGAGTAAGCCCCCGGCGTCGCCACCTTCCCATAAAAACCCCCCAATCAATGCAGCAACCCCTGCTATAATTCCGATAATTGTCGTCAAATCCATGTATCCATCTCCTGTTCTGCGTACGGGAAGCTGATCGGCGCTGGAGGCAGGGAGAATGTGGAAATGCTCCCGTTCCAGCCAGCCACATTGCGCAACTGCTTGTATGAAAAAAATTGAAAAAAATGTCGTTTACAGACCTTGTTTCAATTGCATAAATGGTATGGTACGAGTATAATAGAAGGGAACAAACATTCTTATTTGACTATATAAATGGTTACATCCTGTGGTTTTTCCACACCTCCAGATCAGGGTGAAACGCAACATATTATGCTGCTGTCGTGATCGTTTTTTACGTTATCCCGCATTGCTATCTTTGCTTGTTGAAGACGCGATGGCGGGAATTATAATTTATATCTATTTAACCAATTATAGCGTCCAACAATAGGAAGACGAAGGAAAATAAAATTGGTTTTTTGCCGTGACCGTCAACACGCGATATCTATGTACTGAAAATCGTGTTGTTGGGCGTAGAAGCGGTCTTTGGTGCGTAACTCCGATGGGTATGATAGAGATTGATTCATTGTGGATGTGCCAGCACAGCCAAGGCTGGGTAAAGTATAGATGCCGGACATTCGCAAGAACGGTCTCTTTTGTTATTATCGGGCAAACGTACTATATATTTTAGACGATAGGGTGATGCAGGGCAATGAACGATATTGTTGTCAGCTCCAAGAAATTCGAGATAGAGTCGGAATTTTCCCCGCAGGGCGATCAGCCTAATGCGATTGTAGAATTGGTCGATGGGATTCACAATGGTGAGAAGTATCAGACGCTGCTTGGTGCCACCGGTACGGGTAAGACGTTTACGATTGCCCAGACGATTGCTAAGCTGCAACGACCTACTTTGGTTATTGCACATAATAAGACGCTGGCTGCTCAGCTTGCCAGTGAGTTCA
Organism: Paenibacillus sp. JQZ6Y-1; assembly: GCF_040719145.1. Taxonomy (NCBI): domain Bacteria; kingdom Bacillati; phylum Bacillota; class Bacilli; order Caryophanales; family Paenibacillaceae; genus Paenibacillus; species Paenibacillus kandeliae. The sequence continues at coordinate 42,487 of NZ_JBFDUZ010000007.1, read as the reverse complement.
AGGAGTTTTTCCCAAACAACTCCGTTGATTATTTTGTTAGTTATTATGATTATTATCAGCCGGAGGCGTATATTCCTTCCTCCGATACGTATATCGAAAAAGACTCCAGCATCAATGAAGAGATCGACAAGCTGCGTCACTCCGCAACCAGTTCGCTGTTTGAACGTCGTGACGTGATCATTGTTGCCAGTGTGTCGTGCATCTATGGTCTCGGTTCTCCACAGGATTACGGAGGCATGTTGCTGTCTTTACGTGTCGGTATGGAGAAGTCTCGGAATGAGATATTGGCGCGTCTGGTCGATATTCAGTATCAGCGCAATGATATTAACTTTGTCCGTGGTACATTCCGCGTGCGCGGTGATGTGATTGAGATTTTCCCAGCATCGCGCGGCGAGCAGGCAGTTCGGATCGAATTGTTCGGCGATGAGATTGAACGCATTACGGAGATTGATGTGTTAACCGGCGAGCTGGTTGGCGAGCGCGATCATATCGCTATTTTCCCAGCATCTCACTTTGTAACCAAAGAAGAAACGATGCGGGTAGCGATTAAGAATATCGAGCGTGAACTGGAACAGCAGTTGGAGAAATTCCGCGAAGAAGGCAAACTGCTGGAAGCGCAGCGGCTGGAACAACGTACGCGTTACGATATTGAGATGATGAAGGAAATCGGATTCTGCTCAGGGATTGAGAACTATTCTGGTCCGCTGACATTCCGGGAACGTGGCGATACCCCGTACACGCTGCTGGATTATTTCCCAGATGACATGCTCGTTGTCATCGACGAGTCGCATGTGACATTGCCGCAGATTCGGGCGATGTACAACGGTGACCAAGCGCGTAAAAATGTACTGGTCGATCATGGCTTCCGTTTACCATCGGCGCTGGATAATCGTCCGCTCAAGTTCGAAGAATTTGAGGAAAAGGTAGGTCAAGTGGTGTTCGTTTCGGCGACACCGGGACCGTATGAGCTGGAACATTGCGAGACAATGACCCAGCAGATTATTCGCCCAACTGGTCTGCTTGATCCGATTATTGAAGTCCGTCCAACCAAAGGACAGATTGATGATCTGATCAGTGAGATTCGGATACGCATTGAAAAAGACGAGCGTGTGTTGGTGACCACACTAACCAAGAAGATGTCGGAAGATCTGACCGATTATCTCAAGGAAGTTGGCATCAAAGTTCGCTATATGCACTCCGACATCAAAACGCTAGAACGGATGTCGATTTTGCGTGATCTGCGTCTTGGTACATTCCATGTATTGGTCGGGATCAACTTGCTGCGGGAAGGTTTGGATTTACCAGAAGTATCGCTCGTTACGATTCTGGATGCCGACAAAGAAGGCTTCTTACGTTCCGAACGCTCCTTGATTCAGACGATTGGACGGGCTGCGCGTAACTCGGAAGGTCGAGTCATTATGTACGGTGATAAAGTGACCGATTCCATGGCGAATGCGATTCGCGAGACAGAGCGTCGCCGCAGTATCCAAATTGCGTATAACGAAGAACATGGCATTACCCCGCAAACGATTCGCAAAAAAGTCCGCGATGTCATCGAAGCGACCAAAGTCGCCGAGGGCAAAGCGAACTATATGGCGGAAGCGTCCAAGGCGAAGATGTCCAAGCGCGATCGGATCGCTCTGATCGAACGTTTGGAAGGCGAGATGAAGACGGCAGCCAAAGAATTGCAGTTTGAACGTGCTGCTGAATTGCGCGATGCTGTATTGGAATTGAAAGCGGAGATGAGTTAACGTATAACAAGTTTTACTTTCAGAGGTTGTTGGATATGCTTTCCGTCAGGGCGGCATGTCCGGCAACCTTTATCATAGATGAATGCTTTATGCGCTGCGTGTTGACAGCGACCCTGATAATACCGGTGAATACCGGAACAGGTTTTGATTACTCCGGAAGCACCGGATATGGAGGTTGGATTCCTTGTCGAATAAATTCATTGATATTAAAGGCGCACGCGCGCATAACTTGAAAAATATCGATATTAGCATTCCGCGCGACAGCTTTGTCGTGCTAACCGGTCTGAGCGGATCGGGCAAATCGTCACTGGCGTTTGACACAATCTATGCGGAGGGGCAGCGTCGTTATGTGGAATCATTGTCCGCATACGCTCGTCAATTCCTCGGTCAAATGGACAAGCCGGATGTCGATTCTATCGATGGTCTGTCCCCAGCAATCTCGATTGACCAGAAGACGACCAGTCGTAACCCACGTTCCACTGTCGGAACGGTAACAGAGATTTATGACTATTTGCGTTTGTTATATGCTCGGGTCGGTCATCCGCATTGCCCCGATCACGGCGTAGAGATTACATCGCAGACCGTTGAGCAAATGGTAGATCGGATTATGGAATACCCAGAAAAGACTCGTTTGCAGATTCTGGCACCGATCATTTCTGGACGTAAAGGCGAGCATAAAAGCGTCTTTACCGAGATTTCCAAACAGGGCTTTGTCCGTGTACGAGTCGATGGTGAACTGCGCGATTTGTCCGAAGATATTCAATTGGAAAAGAACAAAAAACATACGATTGAAGTGGTCGTTGACCGTATCGTCATCAAAGAAGACGTAGCTGTTCGTCTCGCTGACTCTATCGAAATGGCATTGAAAATGTCCGGCGGTCAGCTGCTGGTCGACATTATTGGTCAGGAAGAGCTGCGTTTCAGTTCTAACTTTGCCTGCCCAATCTGTGGATTCAGTATGGAAGAGCTGTCTCCGCGTATGTTCTCATTCAACAGCCCGTTCGGTGCATGCCCAGAGTGTGATGGTCTTGGTATCCGTATGGTGGTCGATCCTGATCTACTTGTACCGGATCGCAGCAAAACGATTGAAGACGGTGCGTATCAAGCGTGGAGCGGTGGCTTGTCCAACTACTATCCGCAATTCCTAAAATCTGTCTGCCAGCATTACAACATCCCAACCGATGTACCTGTATCGGAATTGACCGCAGAACAGCATAATCTGATTCTGAATGGCTCGGATGGGCAAAAGATCCGTTTCCGCTATGAGAGCGATTTTGGTCGTACGAAGGAAGCTCAGGTTGTATTTGAAGGTATTATTCCCAATCTGGAGCGTCGTTACAAAGATACGTCGTCCGACAGCATGCGTGAATATATCGAAGGGTATATGAGTGCCAAGCCTTGTCCGGTATGTAAAGGCAAGCGTCTGAAGCGCGATGTGCTGGCAGTTACAGTAGATAGCAAAAACATCTCCGATGTGACGGATCTGCCGATTCACGATTCGCTTCGTTTCTTCCAAGAGATCGAATTGAGTGAAAAAGAACGAAGCATTGCGCGCCTGATCCTCAAAGAGATCGTTAGCCGTCTCGGCTTCCTTGTGAACGTTGGTCTGGATTATTTGACGATGGCACGTGCAGCCGGAACATTATCCGGTGGTGAAGCACAGCGGATTCGTCTCGCTACCCAGATCGGTTCGAGTCTGACTGGCGTACTGTATATTTTGGATGAGCCGAGTATCGGTCTACATCAGCGCGATAATGATCGTCTGATCAAGACATTGGAGCATATGCGCGATCTTGGCAATACGCTGATCGTGGTGGAACATGACGAAGATACCATGATGGCAGCCGATCATATTATTGATATTGGTCCGGGCGCGGGGATTCATGGTGGACAGGTCATTGCTGAAGGTACACCGACCGAGATTATGGAGCACCCCGAATCACTGACCGGTCAATATTTAAGCGGACGCAAGTTCATTCCAGTGCCACTACAACGCCGTAAGCCGGGCGATCGCTGGTTGGAAGTTCGTGGCGCCAAGGAAAATAACTTGAAAAACGTCAACGTAAAAATTCCTATCGGCGTATTTACTGCTGTGACTGGTGTATCCGGTTCCGGTAAATCCACACTCGTTAATGAGATTTTGTACAAAACGCTGGCACGCGATCTGAACAAAGCACGCGTGATTCCGGGTCAGTACCGTGAAATTCGTGGTCTAGAGCATGTCGACAAAGTCATTGATATTGACCAGTCGCCAATCGGACGTACTCCGCGTTCTAACCCAGCAACGTATACCGGTGTATTTGATGATATTCGCGATCTGTTTGCTCAGACCAATGAAGCCAAAGTGCGCGGCTACAAAAAAGGTCGATTCAGCTTCAACATCAAAGGCGGACGCTGCGAAGCTTGCCGTGGCGACGGTATTATCAAAATCGAGATGCACTTCCTGCCAGACGTCTATGTGCCTTGTGAGGTATGTAAAGGTCAACGCTACAACCGCGAAACGCTGGAAGTGAAGTACAAAAATCGCAATATCGCCGATGTACTGGAAATGACTATCGAAGATGGCGTCGAGTTCTTCCAGAACCTGCCGCGTATCCACCGCAAGCTGCAAACGCTGCTGGATGTAGGTCTCGGTTATGTGAAGCTTGGTCAACCGGCAACGACGTTGTCCGGTGGTGAAGCCCAGCGCGTGAAGCTGGCTTCGGAATTGCATCGTCGCAGCACTGGTAAAACGATCTATATCCTTGATGAGCCGACAACCGGTCTGCATGTCGACGATATTGACCGCCTGCTGCAAGTACTGCAACGTCTGGTCGATTCCGGCGAAACAGTACTGGTCATCGAGCATAACTTGGATGTGATCAAAACGGCGGATTACTTGATCGACCTTGGTCCAGAAGGCGGCAGCGGCGGTGGTACCATTCTTGCTTCTGGTACGCCGGAAGACATTGCCAAAGTAAACGGTTCTTACACTGGGCACTATCTGAAACCTATTCTAGAGCGCGATACCGTGCGTAGCCGCGAACTGGAAAGCAGCCAAGTCTGAGGTTGTACTGTATAGGGTTCTAACAGTAGAATAGAAGCTGTTGTAGGATCGTTCGGAAGTTTGTGTAGAAGTAGAAAGTACGAAGTATGACATATGGCAGTGAAACAATCTGTCTTGCGCAGAAGGATGGATTTCCAGAGCGAACGTCCATCCCTTTGCGATTTACATAATGAACGTATGATAGTTGTCCATACTAGGCTTGCTTACTACGATAGAGATTCTTTACTCAACATTTCAGCAAATAACGTGGCTCGGTAATTGTTACAACTCTGTGTAATATGTTACATTGAGAATACAAGTTTTTTACAGAAAAAATCATGACATGGTAACTTGCTTCGTTTACTGAACCTTTGTTTCAGGGTTATATGAATATATATGCACGCAACTACAGAAAGGCTGGATGAATTTGAAAAAACTCCATATCCCATTATCCGCATTTGTGCTCGCCGGTACTACCCTGATTGGTTCTGTGCCTTTTGCTACCGTGTCTTCGGCAGCAGCATCCGTTTCCGGCTATACATACACTGCACCGCAATATGGTGCATCCGCAGGTGCCGGATATACCAAGATTATTTCCCGTATCTCACCATCCGTTGTCGGGATTGTTGGTGTGCCTACAGCCGCTGCGATTCAAGCGGAAAGTGGCTCCGGTTCTAGTGAAGACGATGGCAGTGGTTCCGAACCTAGCGATCCGGGTATCGCTTTTGGTTCCGGCGTGATCATTTCTTCTGACGGCTGGATTGTTACCAATGCGCACGTTATCGACAGCATGGAGCCGGGAGCAAAAGTGATCACCTCCGAAGCGAACGGACAAAGCAAAACTTATATTGTTAAAGAATTTTATAGCGATACAGTCAGCGATCTAGCATTGGTCAAAATTAACGCCACTGGGCTGAAAAAAGCCTCATTTGTGTCCAGCAGTGAAAAGCCACAAGTGGGCGAGCAAGTCATCGCCATCGGTACACCGTTGTCCTTATCGCTTCGCAATACAGCGACATCCGGCATTATTAGTGGTGTAAACCGTGCGGTAGATGCGTCCTACTATTTGCTGCAAACCGATGCAGCGATCAACCCCGGTAACAGCGGTGGTCCATTGATCAATATGGACGGCAAAGTGATCGGTATCAATACGATGAAATATGAAGCACTGGGCGTTGATAATCTTGGATTTACGATTCCAGCAGACACGGTGCAATATATTATCAATCAATTGAGCAAATATGGAACTGTCAAACGAGCTTCCATCGGTCTGGAATTGAAAGAGAGCGATGACGCATTGATCGGTATGCCAACCAATGATGCACTAACAGTCGTTTCTGTTCATTCCGCCAATGCCAAAAAAGCAGGCATCAAAGAAGGCGATATTCTGTACAGCGTGAATGGCAAGCGGGTGCATACTGTGGTCGATCTGAACGAACTATTCCGCTCTTACAAACCGGGCGATATGATCAAGCTGACGATGCAGTCTAACGGCGATATCGTTACACGTAGCGTGAAATTGACGCAATCGCAGCTAACGGATGCAGTGGCGACTACAGCAACTTCTTCCGATTCGGATTCTGGCGAATAATACGGCTTCCTTTTATGCTTCACCCTCCACTTTGATTATAGAAATGAGGATATAGAATGAATAAATGGATGCGTATGACCACAACTGGCTTATTGGCAGCCGGGATTACTGTGGCAACTTCCTACGCCGGAGTCGGCACTGCTTCGGCAGCCGAACTACTGGAATTAAAATTAAAAAAAGGCAGTACATCTGCAACTATTAACGGCGATAAGCAGACGATCATCAAGCCATATGAAGCAGACGGTACGATGATGGTTCAATTGGGTCTGTTCTCACGCGCATTCGGTGCCAAAGTTGAATTGCACGATGAAAATGTCATTCAACTGACCTCTGGCAAGCACGTTATTTCCATGAAGATCGGCAGTAAGGTCGCTACTGTTAACGGAAAAAAAGTGACATTGCCTGCGGCACCAGTTATGCGACTCGGCACCTTAATGGTTCCCTTGCGTCCGCTGACCGAAGGTATCGGCGGTAAAATGAAAGTCATCTCCGGTCAGATCGTAGTGACATTGCCTGCATCAGAAGCACAGTCTGGCAGCGGCGATAGCGCTACACAGCATGCGGATAAAACGCGTGTTGGTGACAGCAAGTACCAATGGTCCATCAATTACCCCGAAGATTTAACCTATCTCGGTGGTTCCAATGCGACCGTTGCCAACTTTATGAATACGGAAGGCACCTATCTGCTGCAAGTCGCGGTCGAGCCGGATACCGTTACTGGTTCTGTCTATACACAGGCAGACTCGGATGATCTGCTGGACGAATTGGTGAGCTATACGAAGTCTCTGGATGAGACAATCCTTGATCAGCAGATCGTCAACGGCTCCAATGGCACGTATGCACGCGTAATCAGCAAAACGACAGACGGCTATTTGTCGGAAACAAGACTGTATGCAGGCAATGGCTACCTGTACTTTGTGATGTACGCCGATTCACAGGCATACTCGTACAAAGATTTTAACGAGAATCAAGCGTTGCTCAATTCGTTCCAATTGTCCTTCAACAGTGCAGACGACAAAGCCGAAGATATCGCCGAAGATAGCGATTCCGAGGAATCGGGAGAAGTCTTCTCGAATGAGGAGTACGGCATTTCTGTTAATCTGCCGAGCAATTGGTCGGTCAGCGATGATTCCGACGAAGCAACCAATAAAGATGAATCGTATGCCAAATTCGGCGTATACAGCGTTCCGGCGGGATCAACGGTGCAAAACTGGTCACAGGATATTCGTAGCTGGTTTGACCAGAATTTCACTACTGATCATTATCGCTATATCGGAACAACGGAGCGTCAGATCGACGGTCACGATGCTGTTATTAACGAAATGCAATACATGTATGGCAACGATGAATGGTATACCGAGTACGAAGTGCTGATTCAGCAGGGCGATTATCGGTACTACTTTGAATACAGCGGTCTTACCGAGAACCCACAAACCGCTTCTGAATTTGAACAAATGGTCGGTTCGATGAAAGTAGACTTTGAGACATTGGAAAGTAACTTCGGTCATCTGCCGCTTGATTACTATTCCGAAGACCGTACCAAGACCATTACTCGTACATCGACGACGTACGGATACAGTCTGCAAGTTCCGCGTTATTGGAGCGATGCAGGGAACGATTATAATGCGACTGGCGTGTCGTACTACTACACGGGTGGTAGCTTCTACGTAACAATCAAAAATTCCAGCTCGTTGGAACAAGCTGTTCAGGACTGGAAAAGCACGCTGACTTCCGGTGGAACTGGTTCATCGTCGACAGCAACAGTATCCGAAGGACAGCCAACTACTTTTGCAGGTGTTCCAGCATATACGTTTACTGCTACCTTCAACAGTGATGACGCGCCGTATACTGGCACCTATACCATCTTCACCAAGGGCAAACGTACATTTATTTTGTCTAGTGAAGTGAATGATGCCAACAATACGGCTACCCATCAGGCAGAAGTAGCGAAGGTGCTATCATCGTTTAATTGGACAGCGAAATAAGCGAGAACTGTCAGCGTGTTTGAACTTCTGACAAAAGATCGCCTTGCATACCGCTTACTGACATGAATGCAATAGCATGCGTACAGGAGTAACATAAAAAAGCTGACTAGCTACAGGAATATTTCCTATGCAGTCAGCTTTTTTTGTATGCTTTGATACTTGAACTGGTAATCAATCCAATTGAAAATACCAGCCAAGATAATCGGCAAAGGTATCCCATTGAGGCTGCAATTGTCCTGCTAGATACTGCTGCAACGTTTCTCCTGCTTCTATATACAGCACCTGACCCGTACGGCGATTGTATAGACATCCGCCATCTCCGACAAAGCCATCCAGCGGAATATACTCTTCAGGTATACCCATCTCTCGTACCCGCATCATGCCTAGCTTTAAGTCACTCGAATACAGCATAAACCAGCCCCAATGATACATTTCCCCGCGACCGCCATAAAATGTAGGTCCATCTTCAGCATGAGAGAAAAAGATAAACGCTTCATCCTTTTCTGCCAGTCCCAGTTCACGTAGCGCGTCACTGTATGGCTGATGCGCATCATCATACCACCAGCCCTGCTGCCTTCCATACTGTTCAATCTGTTCTAGTGTTGTCGCCATCTTTTCTGTTGCCTCCTTGTCCTCGTCGATTAGAGTCCCAATATCGTTGGTTTGCACTTATTCCTACCTATCTGTACGTGATCCGTCATCCCTCATGATTTATTGTAGCTATCCTGATCATACGCCTGCAAATTTCCTGAATATTTTCATACAAATTTAAAGGATACGGTAGATACGTGGTTACAGGTCTGGTACACTGGATTAGAATCATTTTAAAGTGTGTGACGTATACACTGCCTATGCGCAGTGTTCCATTTTATAATGTAACGGACATCATCCGTGAATAGCGTATTGTCCGATCAATGGGCAATTTAATTTGGGAGGAACTTGACCTACATGACTGATACAGCATTACAAAGACAAGACGTGGAGCTTCTGGCGCCTGCTGGCGACTGGGACTGCATGCGGGCGGCGGTAGCGAATGGGGCGGACGCAGTCTTTTTTGGCGTGGAAAAATTTAACGCGCGTGCACGTGCGAACAATTTCCGTATGGACGAATTGTCGGAGATTATGGCATTTTTGCACAGCTATGGTGTAAAGGGATTTTTGACCTTTAACATTCTCGTATTTGAAAATGAATTGGACGATGCGCGTGAACTGATTGACGCATGCGTAGATGCAGGCGTAGATGCCGTGATCGTACAGGATCTGGGATTGGTGAAAATGATCCGCGAAATCTCACCGGATTTTCCTATCCACGGTTCCACCCAGATGACGATCACTTCCCCAGAAGCGGTCGAATTTACTAAGCCTTTCAACATGGAACGTGTCGTCCTCGGACGTGAAAATAACCTGAAACAAATCCAAAAGATCGGCGAACAAGCGCGTTTGCCAATGGAAGTATTCGTACACGGCGCGTTGTGTGTATCGTACTCCGGTCAGTGTTTGACATCGGAAATGTGGGGCGGACGTTCCGCTAACCGTGGCGAATGCGCGCAAGCATGCCGTTTGCCATACGACCTCATCGTCGATGGCGAGCAAAAGATCATGGGCGACGTAACATATCTGCTGTCTCCGAAAGACTTGGCAGCAATCGACATTATGCCACAGCTGATCGAAGCAGGCGTAACGTCATTCAAAATCGAAGGTCGTCTCAAATCACCAACCTACGTGGCGAACGTAGTTAGCAAATATCGCAAAGCGATCGACCGTTACTTTGACGGCGATGCAACACCAATCAGCCGTGAAGATATTCGCGAGCTGGAACAAAGCTTCTCGCGCGGATTTACTCATGGATTCTTGGATGGCACCAACAACAAAAAGCTGGTTGACGGTACATTCCCGAAAAGCCGTGGCGTATACCTCGGTCGTGTTGAGAAAATTTTGCGCGACGGCGTCGTTTGCCGTTTGGAAGCACCGATCAAACGCGGCGACGGTATCGTATTCGACGCTGGTGACCCAACGCAAAAAGAAGAAGGCGGTCGCATTTACGATCTGCGTCGTCAGGGCGTTAAGCTGGAAGGCGAAGCGAACGAAACATGGATCGTCGATATTGTACCGGGTCGCAATGACATCAACCTGAAAAAGGTTCATGTCGGCGATAAGATTTGGAAAACAAACGATCCTGCACTGGATAAACGGATGCGTCAAACATATGAAACGGACAAACCATATCGCGTGTTCCCAATTCATGTCAAAGCAATCGGTCATGCTGGTCAACCATTGGTTACCTACTGGACTGATCTACAAAAAGGCGTAACCGTACGTGTCGATTCCGAAATGGAACTCGAAATTGCTGCCAAGCGCCCGATGAACGCTGAACTGCTGCATGAGCAATTTGGTCGTTTGGGCGGTACCATTTTCCAATTGGATGAGCTGGATGCCCAATTGTATGGCGATATTATTATTCCAATGCGTGAGCTGAATGCAATCCGTCGTCAAGCGGTAGAGCAGTTGGAGGGTGAACGTCCGAAGCCACCTGTATATATCAAACGTGATATTGCTGTCTATGGCGATATTTCCCCGGCAATGACACCGGTTCGTGGGACGGATGCGATGCTGACTGCATTGTGCCGCAATCTGGAGCAGGTGGAAGCTGTTGTACAAACCGACGTAGAGATGATCTACGCTGATTTTGAATTTATCAAGCAATTCCCAGCAGCAGTTGCGGCTGTACGCGCTGCGGGCAAAAAGATTGCGCTGGCGACACCACGTATCCATATGCCGGGTGAAAATGGCTACCATGCCAATATCCTGCGTTTACAGCCAGATGCTGTACTGGTACGTAATACGGGCGCCCTTTACTACTATCTGGCACGCCGTCAAAGCCACCCACAAGACAATCATCCACAGTTGATCGGTGACTTCTCCTTGAATATTGCCAATCACAAAACGGCAGATTTGTTCTTGGAAGCAGGCGTGGATATGGTGACGCCATCGTACGACCTGAATATCCAGCAAATGGTCGACCTGCTGGGACGCAGCCGTACCGATCAAATGGAAGTCGTTATCCATCAGCATCTGCCAATGTTCCACACGGAACATTGCGTATATTGCACGTTCTTGAGCGAAGGTACCGACTTCACCAACTGTGGTCGTCCGTGCGAAGACAGCCGTGTGTCGCTGCAAGACCGCATTGGTATGTCCCATCCAGTGCGTGTAGATGAAGGCTGCCGTAACACCGTCTACAATGCCATCGAGCAATCGGGTGCAGAGTATCTGACCAACTTCCTGCAATTGGGCGTATCCCAGTATCGTGTGGAGTTCTTGGAAGAAACACCGGAGCAAGTGCTGCAAGTCATCGACCTGTATAGCAAAGCACTGACTGGCGAGATCAGCGGTACACAAGTATGGCGTACACTGAAAGCAACCAACCAACTCGGCGTAACCCGCGGTCAACTGGTGAAATAAAATAGCTATTGTGGAAGGAAGAGTCATTATTCCGTTATCGATCATATATTCATCAACAGATATATGGAGTATCGACTATTCTATCTATTGACTCATCCATTGGTTTTACCTCAGACATATTTCATTCCAGAGTAGAGCCAACGATGAAGAACTATAGAATCTTGTTAAAGGCTTCCCTTCAGGGGGAGCCTTTTTCTATGCAAAATTAGTGGGAGTCTTCTTCTGTACAAATTCTATACAAATTCGGTGCAGCATGGCGGCAATTGGCTCTGAGATGGAACCACTATCCGTGTATTCAGATGTACCAAGATTCATTTTGTTACACTTGTCTCTTTACAAGTAATAGTGTGGTATAGATAACAGAACCATGTATCCGCTATCACAAAACTGCCATCGTTTAGACTGGGTAATTGCCATGAATATTGGTTAAAGTATAGGGTAGCCGTATTCAGGCTCAACCGAATCGTCTCATGCCTTTTTTTATTACATATCCATGAGACACAAAATCTTATCCCACATTATAGATGGAGGAATCATAACCGTGAAAATACGTAAAGCCATTATTCCCGCCGCAGGTCTGGGAACTCGTTTTCTGCCTGCCACTAAAGCTATGCCAAAAGAAATGCTGCCGATCGTCGATAAGCCGACGATCCAATATATTATTGAAGAAGCAGTCGCTTCCGGTATCGAGGACATCATCATCGTAACCGGTAAAGGCAAACGCGCCATTGAAGACCATTTCGACTATTCTTTCGAGTTAGAGCAAAACCTCGAGGAAAAAGAAAAATGGAAATTGCTCGACGCCGTTCGCGAACCATCCGAAATGGCAGACATTCACTACATCCGTCAAAAAGAACCCAAAGGTCTCGGTCACGCCATCTGGTGCGCCCGTAAATTCATCGGCGACGAGCCATTCGCTGTCCTGCTGGGTGACGATATCGTCGAATCTGACGTACCATGCCTCAAGCAAATGATGGACGTGTACGAAGATCACGAAGCCTCTGTCGTTGGCGTAAAAGAAGTACCATGGGAGCATGTGTCCCGCTACGGTCTGGTAGCTGCAGAACAGATGCCAGAATCGGATCGTCTGTACAAAGCGACAGGTCTGGTAGAAAAGCCACCACGCGAAGAAGCACCTTCCAATCTGGCGATCATGGGTCGCTACATCCTGACACCAGAAATCTTCGATATCCTTGGTAGTCAAGATGCAGGAGCTGGCGGGGAAATTCAATTAACCGATGCGATCTCCAAACTGGGTCAAACTCAGGACATTCTGGCATATCAATTTGAGGGTCTGCGTCATGATGTAGGTGAGAAGAGTGGATTCATCCAAACGACAATCCACTACGCACTCCAACATCCAGAACTGCGCGATTCCACGCTGGATTATTTGAAAGAAGTGCTTGCAGCGGAAGAGAAGAAATAAAGTTGGTAGTTTTGTTTATACTAGTTAAATGATTTTTAGGGGATTGTTAAAGCTTAATCTCCATCTCAATAGAAATTAGCTAATAAGATTGATGAAGCACAATTGGTAATCGCTTATGCGTATTTGCCGATTGTGCTTTATTCATATAAGATAAATATTATCATGTATGATAGTTTGTATATATTTAGCAAATACAATGTGTGATTTGCTTTTTTGCAGGCTAACTATATACATAATATTGATACTTACATCCCACACAATGATTTGGAGAGAACGAGCATGAAAATACGTAAAGCGATTATCCCTGCTGCAGGTCTCGGAACGCGTTTCCTGCCTGCCACCAAAGCTATGCCTAAAGAAATGCTACCAATCGTGGACAAGCCGACGATCCAATACATTATAGAAGAAGCTGTAGCTTCTGGTATTGAGGACATCATTATTGTAACCGGTAAAGGTAAGCGTGCTATTGAAGACCATTTTGATTATTCTTTTGAATTGGAACATAATTTGACGGAAAAAGAAAAATGGAAACTGTTGGATGAAGTTCGAAAACCATCTGAAATGGCAGACATTCACTACATCCGTCAAAAAGAACCCAAAGGTCTCGGTCATGCCATCTGGTGCGCCCGTAAATTCATCGGTGACGAGCCATTCGCTGTCCTACTGGGCGATGACATTGTCGAATCCGACGTACCATGCCTCAAGCAAATGATGGATGTATACGAAGATCATGAAGCCTCTGTAGTAGGGGTAAAAGAAGTTCCATGGGAACATGTATCTCGCTATGGTCTGGTAGCTGCTGAATCCATGCCAGAGTCAGATCGTCTGTACAAAGCTACTGGTCTAGTAGAGAAGCCGCCGCGCGAAGAAGCCCCCTCCAATCTGGCAATCATGGGTCGCTATATTTTGACACCAGAAATCTTCGATATCCTTGGTAACCAAGATGTCGGAGCTGGTGGTGAAATCCAGCTGACTGATGCTATCTCAAAACTCGGTCAAAGCCAAGATATTCTCGCGTATCAGTTTGAAGGATTGCGTCACGATGTAGGCGAAAAGAGTGGATTTATTCAAACGACCGTTCATTATGCGCTTCAACATCCTGAGTTGCGTGAATCAACACTTGCCTATTTGCGCGAAGTGCTAGAAGCGGAAAGTAGCAATAAAACGAACACATAACATCATATGGATAGGCTTATCTATTGAGATCGAGTTCGACAAGCATATTTCCACAAAATTGAATTGAACTATACGAAATATGCAGTGTGTATTTATGTTTCTTAATGATTTATATGCAAATAAAAAGGCTTCTCCGCATACGTGGAGAAGCCTTTTTCATATACTGCTCAGATTAGAAGCAGTTTTGGTATGATCCTATAATATCGTATAGATTCATAAGACCGTCATTTAGACGGTGTATATGTTTTGTTTACCAAAGCAGTAATTTGCTCTTTTTCTTTCGGATCAGCAGCAATCAATTTATCATAAATCGCTTGGTCATTTTGACCTTCTTTTTTCAGTGCTGCCAGATAATAGCGAGCCACTTGTTTGTTTGTATCGTCAGTCAGATCATCTTGCAGACCTTTTTTCAATACTTCAGCAGCTTGAGCATTTTTGCCTTGCATGAGATAAATATCGCCAACGCTTAAAGCAATTTTTGGAGTAACGCTGAAGTCACGACCTTGCAATTGACCTTTTGGCAGAGTAGTCAGATATTGAATACCATCTAGAACCTGTTGATATACATTCAGACCTTGCTGGAAGTATTTTTGCTCTGCAGCCGTGTCTTTACTCTCATATGCCTGATTACCTAAGATATAAGCTTGAGCAAGGACACCTTCATACCAAGTAATATCCCATTTGTATTTTGGAATACTATTTACTAATAGATTGAAAGCTTGATCCTTCTCATTATTCATTTGATACAGAGTGACCATTTGCTTCACAATATCCTTGTTATATGGTTCTTTTTCATGAGCTTTGGTCAGTAGAGTAAGATCTTCATTGTAGAATTGCTCGTCCTTCGTTTGTTGAAGCCCTTGCGTCAATAATGAGCTAAGATATACTACACCTTCAGGGAACGTACTACGGATAGAGAGTGCATCATCCAATAGCTTACGGTACTGTTCATATGTTGCATTCTGATTGGTTGATAATTTAGCCACATCTTTGATATCACTGGATGCTTGAGCAAAGCGCAGTGAAGTGAAGGAGATGATAATCGCAGCCACCCCAATCAATGACACATAAATCCCGCGCATGACACCTGCTCCGAGTTTCAAATACTTCAATGGCTGTGCATCCATAGCAGATGCCATACCACCCAATCCGAGGAATACCAGTATGCCCATGTACACATAACTTAAGTTAAAGTCGAGCAAACTGTGCATCAGAATGGATACAACAATAATAAAGTAAAGGAAATGACTCTCGCGCTGTTCTTTATCCGTTTTAATATATCCGCGGATATATTTATAGAAGATAAAGCCTACAAACAATACAAAAATCAGGAAGCCGATAATACCGACTTCAACGAGATATTGGAAGAAGAAGTTATGCACCTGACGACTGACATACGGGTTATTTTGGTAAGCTTCGAAAGAAGCACCCCATGCACCGCCGCCACCGCCAAAGAACGGATAATCTTTCCAAAGCTTCAAAGCATCACGATAAAAAGTGAAACGCTCCAATACACTACTTTGTTGGAAGTTGATGTTTTCAAAACGTACCCGGATATTAGCAGGCAACAGGTTACGCATACTTGTTCCAATCAGCAGCAATAACATCACGCCGCCAATCACCGCGGAACCAATTGGCAACCAGACACTGGAAAAACGACGAGCAGTCCAGCGTTCTACGCCACTTTCCAATTTCGGAGCAAGAAAGCGGCCAATAGCCATGGAGATTACACCAACAATGAGCGAAGTGATTAGCACATAACCCCAGCCTTTGGCAGCTGTAACGCCATCGTACTTCGCAATAACCTGTAAACCAATATCCGTTACCGGATTCAGAATAATGGCAGATGCTGCGCCTGCGATTACCATATAAATGATCCATAGAATTTGCTGTGCTGGACGCAGCATCAGCAGCAGAATCAGCAGTACAAATGGCAGTACAACCAGACCACCACGAGACAATGTGAGAATCAGCGACAAAATAATCGGTACAAGCATAAAGCCATGCAGCAAATGGTCATACCACGTTTTAAGACGACTTACGTTGAATAGCGCAGCAAACAACATAGCCATCAGGAAAGCAGCGTATGTATTCGCATATTGGAATACAGAAGTGAGACGCCAGCCGTTGGAATCCTGCATAATAGCATCGACATACGAACCATTTTGTACGCCAGCAGAGAACCAGAATACCAGCTTACCACCAAGTGGTGCTTGACCGAACCAGTTGATGAAACCAAACATTACGATAATATAGGCGGAGCCCATAATCGTCATCTGGATGATCTTGTTGGATACACGGTCACGCAGCATGTATACGCCGGTGATGAAAATAAATGCGTACATCCATTGTATTAGCACCATATTTACGGCATAATGCCAAGAGGCGGCACCAATCATCGAAATCATGTACGAGATCGGCAGCAAAATGATCAACAGCGCGATCATATCCCGTTGATCATCCAATTTTACCTTTTTATAAAATTGGATCAGCCCCAGGATCACGATAATACCAGACAGTAGAACCGCCCAGAAAATCGGTCTTTCAAATGAATAACTCAAACCGTTAAACAAAGCAACTTGGAACGGGGTCCATAACAGGAATAGAATAAGACAGATGTTAACGACCCAGAACATGCCATTACGTTTTTCGTCCTCGGTGGACGCTTTAAACTGTTTGCCGTATACTGGATTAGCCAATGTTTTAAACTCCTTTAGTAGTATAATTCTAAGCTATTTTAACACATTTTAACTACAGGAACTATTCTGAGAATAGCGAGAGATTCACCAAACTAATTTTTGCCCGATTTGAGGAGGATAAAATGGATTTTACAGGAGAGCGGTATGTTCCAAACAAGGTTTTTGGTGAGATCGAAGTTGAGCATAAACAAAGATATCATGCCATTCTTGATTTTGTTAAAAATAAAAAAGTTTTGGATGCGGCCTGTGGAGAAGGATACGGTACCAATCTTATCGCTCAACATGCTGAATTTGTCTCGGGAATCGATATATCCGAGGATTCGATCAGCTGGGCGCGTGAAGCATATCAGGCTGATAACATTGAATTTCATGTTTCGGACATACAGACCTTGCCTCTTGCCGCACATTCGGTAGATGTTGTGGTCAGCTTTGAAACGATTGAGCATGTGGATATGGAAGCACAAGAGCGCTTTTTAGACGAAATTAAACGAGTACTAAAGCCGGATGGCATACTGATTATGTCTACGCCCGATAAAAGATTATATTCGGATGTAGATGGATTTACAAATCCATTTCATCTTCATGAATTCTATGAAGACGAATTCCAAGGGTTTTTGCAAACCAAGTTCCCTTATATCCATATGTTTCGACAGGGATTTCGAACATTCAGTTATTTGGGATCATGTGATCGCGAGATTGCTCAACATGCGCATTATCGGATGGACGATATCTATCATAGCATCAACAAAGGTAAATACCTGATTGCCGTTTGTTCAGAGAAAGAGCTGGATCATCTGGAGCCGCTTCATAGTATTATGCCGTTGCAAGCCCCCAAATGGGTGAGCCAACTGCAATATGATTGCGGTAATGGTTTTGACAATGAACAGGTCGTCTATGCAGATATGGTGATTGAAGGTAGAGAGTTCACGGTCACATTTGATTTGGAACAATTAAAAGACGTACGCGCCCTAAAATGGATTCCGTTAGAAGGTCGATTGATCAATATTGATATTTTGAAGTATCCAGAGCATATTGAGATGATTTCCTTGAACTCATTTGGTCATCGCGGAAGCTACACCGAGTTTCAAGTATCCAGACCTGAATATCTTATTCATCTTCATGGTGAAATGCCAGTTCAATTTCAATTGAGCGGTTATATCGAAATTTTAAGTTCAGAAATAGTTTGTCAAAAATTGCAGCCGCGAATTGAAAAGCTACAATCGGATGTGGAAGAACTACAACTTAAAGTACAAGACTATGAAGTATTAAAAGAACAATTGACATCTACCATAAATGAACGTGATTATGCACTTTATCTTCATCGAAATGCGAATGACGAAAATCAATTACTGCTAAATTCAACTTCGTGGAAACTAACTAGACCGCTTCGAGCTATTAGTCAGGCGATTCGGAAATCTAGATGAATTTTTTCTGCTACCGGCAAATTCAAGCCGATTCAACTGCTGTAGTAAGTGGACGCTTATTAGTGTTTAACGTATACTGAACTGGTTGGTGACTTACAGTATATAAATGAATCGTTATTCAATCGAAAATTAAGACAACTAGGTGGCGGTATATTAATGTATGAATTAAAGCGTTACTTTTTGAATTTTTACAAATACAAAGATTTATTGAAATTGCTTGTAGCCAAAGACATCAAAATTAAATATAAGCGTTCCGTACTAGGGATCATCTGGAGCGTACTGAATCCGCTACTGACAATGATCATTATTACTTTGGTGTTTCAGGAACTGTTTAAATTCAATGTTGAGAATTTTGCAGCCTATGTGATCAGTGGACAGGTACTGTTTTCCTTTTTCTCTGATTCCACTTCATTGGCGATGGGATCCATTTATTCTTCAGGACAAATTATCAAAAAAGTGTATATACCCAAGTACATTTTTCCTTTATCCAAAGTACTGTATTCGGCTGTAAATATGTTATTCTCGCTTTGTGCGGTATTGATTGTATGTTTTATTACCGGTGTTGATCTCAAATACACCTTTATTTTTAGCTTTTTATCTATTTTTTATGTGTTTGTGTTCAGTGTAGGTGTAGGTTTGATTTTGTGCAGTATTGTTGTGTTTTTCCGAGATGTAGAGCACATTTATGGCGTGTTTATTACGGCATGGATGTATGCGACTCCGATTATCTATCCTATGAATATTATGCCTGACAAATACATGCCGCTTTTACTCGGTAATCCAATGTTCTATTTTTTGACTCATTTCCGAGAATCATTGCTTTATGGTCATGTTCCGCCGCTGGAGCTTAATATTCAATGTGCCAGTTATGCTTTCGTTACTTTGCTAATTGGAGTGTACATGTTCAAACAACGTCAGGATAAATTTATCCTTTATATTTAAGGAGCTTGGTAATGGAAACAAGTGATGTGATTATCAATGTGCAGGATGTATCGATGTGTTTTAATATGACCACTGAGAAGATCAGCGGCTTAAAGGAATTTCTGATTAAACGTATCAAGAATCAGATTTCGTATACGGAATTTTGGGCATTGAAAGATGTCAGTTTCCAGGTCGGTCGGGGTGAATTGTTTGGTGTGCTCGGATTGAACGGAGCTGGTAAAAGTACCTTGCTCAAAACCGTAGCCGGTGTCTTGAAGCCTACAAAGGGAAACGTACAGATTGCCGGTCGGATGGCTCCATTGATTGAATTGGGAGCCGGTTTCGATGTGGAATTGACCGCACGAGAGAATATTTATTTGAATGGTGCAATTCTAGGCTATTCTAAAAAGGAAATGAATGCCCGTTTTCCCGAGATCGTGGAATTTTCCGAACTTGCTGAATTTATCGATGTACCGGTAAAAAACTTCTCATCAGGAATGTATGCACGACTCGGTTTTGCGATTGCAACGTCTACACGACCGGACATTTTGATTGTTGATGAAATTTTGTCTGTCGGCGATTTCAAATTCCAGCAAAAATGCGAAGCCAAAATTAGCGAAATGGTACAGCAGGGTACAAGTGTGTTGCTCGTGTCACACTCCATCGACCAGATTCGGAATTTGTGTACACGAGGTATTATTTTGGAAAAAGGGCAGTTGATCCAGCAAGGGAATATTGAGGAATTATGCGATTTTTATTATTCCAAATATACCTAATGAAGGGGGAATGGACATCTAATGTTCCCTGGACTGTATTATAGAATAATGAAATACATGATTCGTTTTCAGATCAAATTTCATCCATTGCGTACAATAATCAACAATCACTGGTATGAACGATGGATTGAAAAAAATGAGCGATACGATGTGGACAAGGTCAAGCAAGAATGTACACAGTTTCCCATTCAACCATTGATGTCCATTATTCTTCCTGTATACAATGTACAGGAAGAATATTTGCGAGCATGTATCGAATCAGTACAGCGACAATGGTATACCCGCTGGGAACTTTGTATTGCCGATGATTGCTCCACGATGCCTCATATCCGTCAGGTACTAGAAGAATATGGGCAACAGGATGCAAGAATTCATATAACCTACCGTAGTGAAAACGGGCATATCTCTGCTAGTAGTAATACCGCTTTACACATGGCATCAGGCGAATACGTTGTGTTACTCGACAATGACGATATTTTGGCTGATTTTGCTTTGTATGAAGTTGTGAAGTTGTTAAATCAAATGCCAGATACCGATTTGATATTTAGTAATGAAGACAAATGGTTGGAGGGCAAAAGGGTACAGCCATTTTTCAAAAAAAACTGGGGTTTTCCCTTATTGATGCAAATGAATTATATTTGCCATCTCGCCGTATATCGCACCACTCTGCTACGTCGCATCCATGGTTTTAGAATAGGCTACGAAGGAGTACAAGATTGGGATTTGGCGATACGTGTCATTCAACAGCGAGCGAACGTACAACATCTGCCCAAGATTCTGTACCACTGGCGTATATCGCCTACTTCGACAGCAGGTGGAGAGAAACATAAAAGTTATATCAAGGATAAGCAACGCATGTTAATCGATAATATTGAAAAATAAAAGGTATGAAGGTGATAAAGTTGGGTATAAATACGCTCATGAAAAAAACGATGTCCACAATGAAGTATGAAGGTAGCAAAGCCCTCATGCGGAAAGCTTACGGTTATACGAAAAAACGATTTTTGAAAACACACGTACCTTCCAAGTACCATTTTAAAGACGTGCTCTTTATTAATGGCTGCTCTCTTCCGCATCCGCCCCGTTATCGCGTTGACCATCAGATCGAGCAACTTCACTTCAATGGCTATTCCTGTGACAGTGTATATTATGAAGAACTCGATATTGAGATGGTCCGTTACTACAGAGCTTTTGTTTTCTTCCGTTGTCCTCATACACCTGTCGTAGAAGAGTTGATCAAAAAAGCAAAATATTTCAACAAAACAGTTTTCTTTGATATTGACGATCTGGTTATCGATTATAAGTATGTAAAAGAAATTGATTACTTAAACACCATGAGCAAAGAAGATTTTGACCAATATATGGATGGTGTGAATCGTACGCAGCAAACATTAAAGCTGTGCGACTATGCCATTACTACAACTAGCAGACTGGCTAATGAGATGAGCAACTATATTGGCGAAGTATTCGTCAATCGTAATGTAGCTTCAGAGAAAATGGTAGAGCTATCACTGAAGGCATTAAAAGAGAAAGAAGCGGCGCTGGAGAGTGGAACAACAGCAACTTCACGTGTGGTAATGGGTTACTTTAGTGGTAGTATTACGCATAACGAAGATTTTAACCTGATTATTGATGTCGTAAAAGACATGTTTAAAAAGCATAGCAATGCCTACTTGAAGGTGGTCGGTATTCTAGATATTCCGCAGGAATTGAGCGAGTACAAAGATCGAATCATTTTTGAGAAGTTTACAGACTGGACCAATTTGCCACAGCTGATTGCCAATGTAGATATCAATCTGGCTCCGCTGGTAGATACGATCTTCAATGAAGCCAAATCCGAGAACAAGTGGACGGAAGCTGGGCTGGTTAAAGTACCTACAATAGCAAGCAATCTGGGAGCATTTCGTGATGTGATTACTCAGGAGGTCGATGGCATCCTGTGTGATACTGTCGAGGACTGGCGTTTGTATCTGGATAAGCTCATCACAGATAAAGCGTACAGAGAAACTATCGGCAAACACTCATACAATACCGTCATGAACGGCTGGACCACCATGGGTAGCGGCTACAAATTGTTTGAATTTATCGAATCCCGCTTAAGCGAGAATATTGCGTTTGTATTGCCTTCGACTCAGATCAGCGGCGGAGTGAACGTGGTGATCAAGCATTGCAACATTTTACGTGATCATGGTAAAGATGTATTGATTATTTCCATGAGTGAGGATGATAAAAACATCATCAACAAAGATGGAGAAATTAACGTTATCTCATACCACCGACACAGCTTCCACGGTTTGTTTAGAAAATGTGTATCAACATTATGGACAACGAACGATTTCTTGAATATGTATTCTAAAATCACTCAGAAATATTACCTTGTTCAAAACTTTGAGACGAACTTCTACGAGCCTGGCAATCATATGCGTGTTTGGGCCAACTTGACTTACAATTTCTTTAACAATACTAAATATATAACCATTTCTAAATGGTGTGAAAATTGGCTGTTGGAACGGTATAACAAGCATGCAGCCTACGTTGAAAATGGAATTGATCTGTCGGTCTTCCAATATCGTCCGCGTACCTTTGAAGGCAAAATTAAAGTTCTGGTAGAGGGTAACTCCAGCGATTACTATAAAAACGTAGATGAAAGCTTCAAGATCACTAACCAGCTAGATCGCGATCGCTTTGAAGTTTGGTACCTGTCCTATAGCGGCAAACCAAAAGATTGGTACAAAGTGGATCGTTTCCTTAATAAAGTTCCACATGATCAAGTGGGCGAAGTGTATGCGCAGTGCGATATTTTGGTGAAGTCGAGCTTATTAGAAAGTTTCTCCTATCCACCGCTCGAAATGATGGCAACAGGCGGTGTAGCAGTAGTAGCACCGAATGAAGGCAATATCGAGTATCTGGTGCATAATGAGAACTGCCTGCTATATGAGCAAGGCAACTTTGCCAATGCGCTGCAAATGATTGAAGCTGTATGCAACGATTCGGCAATGAGAACACGACTGATCGAAAATGGTTTAAAGACTGCACAGCATAAAGAGTGGAAAAATCTTGAGAACGATGTGCTTGCGCTCTATGACTATCCAACACAATCTATGACAAACAGCGGTGAAAAATATGAAGCAAAATCGGTTTAAGCGTTTCATCATTCCAACTATTCTTTTGATTCTTTTTATATATGTTTATGGTGGTAACATAGGTAAAATGACAGAAGTAATTGCTACAGATGGGAAACAAAATATTGGAGAAATCACTAACGGTATGGAGGTTGGGCAAACCTTCAAAGCGCCTATGAATAATTTAAGTGGCTTCTCTATCAAATTGGCAACGTATGCCCGTGTAAATAGCGGTCATGTTACGATTGGGATACGCAACTATGGCGAGGACAAAGCGATCTATTCCACTACAATAAAGGCGGAAAGCTTGGCGGACAATACGTATTATGATATGAGATTTCCGCCAATTAAGTTTTCTAAAGATAAAAAGTACTATATTTTTGTTAGTTCTACTAATGGTACTTCTGGACATTCTATTACAGCATACAATTCAGCACAGGATATCTACAAAGATGGAACCTTGTTTATTGATGGCAAAGAAAAGACAGGTGATCTTGCATTCAAAGTATATTGCAATCATACATTGTTCTGATCATTGATATCTTAGTTCATTGAGCAAACTGGGGGAAACATGAAAAAATTAAGTAGTATAGAGAATAAGTTTCTTGTCATTGCCTTGATATTCGGAATCATATGGATGGTTTTACTGCCACCTTTTCAGGCCGCAGACGAAGAATCGCATTTTTTTAGAGCATATGGAGTATCTTCAGGGGATTTAATTTGTTATAACATTGGTGTTTCCAATGCAGGGAGTTATTTGCCTGAAAACATCAAAAGTTTTCAGGTGGGTTTAGGAGCAGAAGATATAAAATTCAATTATGATACAAAACAGGATATCAGCAAAGTGAAAGATGCGTTTCATTTGTATCCAAGCTCCGAAAAAAGTTTCTTGGACTATGGTAATGCCTGTGCTTATAGCCCATTACCTTATGTTCCACAAGTAATTGGAATGGAATTAGGGAAACTATTCGGTGCCTCATGGATGACTATTTTTTATCTGGGACGCATTTTTAATTTTATTGCTTATCTTGCGGTAATGTACTATACCATCAAAACAGCTCCAAAATTGAAATATATTATTGCGTTATTGGCCCTCATGCCGATGACATTACACCAGGCTATTTCAAATAGTCCAGATGCTTTGACGATTTCTCTTTGTTTCTTGTTTGGTGCGTACATTTTGAAACTGAAATATGAGGCGGCAATAGTTACAAAAAAAGCTTTCTTGATGCTACTACTATTAAGTGTATGTATAGCATTTTCAAAAATTACCTATTTTCCATTGACTTTGCTCATTTTAACTATTCCAATAGAGAAGTTTAGAAGCAAGTCACGTTTTTGGAAAGTGTGTCTTTCTGTTATTGGAGCGAGTATTTTGTTTACGGCTATATGGTTCCTTTGCACAAGAGTCAGCCATATTATTTTCCCGCTTGATCCAGTAACACAGTTGAAAAGTGCTCTTGCGCATCCATTTGCTTTTACAAAATTATTGATTATGAGCTTTGTGACTAATGATGCATTATATATTCAATTTTTTGGCGATTTTGGTTGGTTAGATACTCCACTTCCATTCTCACTGGCAATTGCTTATTATTGTGTACTGATTTTTGTGACATTTTATGAAGCTCAAAAATCAGCAGTGCAATGGAAAGAGCGGCGTACTGATCTGTGGTCTGGACTAATTGCCTTGTTTTCTTTCGTTGCATGCGCACTCTTAATTGAGATATCACTCTATCTGAACTGGACGCAGGATTCGCCGAATTATATTAGTGGCGTTCAAGGCAGATATTTTATACCAGCAGCATTAACTTTCTTTTATTCCGTATATTTACTCATTCCTTTTATTGTGAAGTTTAGAAAGTGGATTACAGTTGTTTTCATTCTGCTGATTCTTCTTATGTCCTGTTATCAACTGGTAGTAAGATATTATTAAAAGATAATAATTTATTAAGGAGTGCGACATGAACATTGCAGTTTTAATTCCATGCTATAATGAGCAACAAACGATAGCAAAAGTGATTGCAGATTTTAAAAAGGAACTGCCAGAGGCCCAAATTTATGTATACGACAATAATTCTTCGGATAATACAACACAGGTAGCACTGGAAAATGGAGCAATTGTTAGAAAAGAATACCGTCAGGGTAAAGGTAATGTCGTTCGTTCGATGTTTATGAATATCGACGCTGACTATTATATTATGGTAGATGGCGATGACACATATCCAGCGGAATTCGTACACAATATTTTGGAGCCATTAAAAAATGGCACAGCCGACATGGTTATTGGTGATCGTTTGTCTAATGGTACGTATGCTTCTGAAAATAAACGAAAATTCCATAATTTAGGAAATAATATGGTAAAAGGTTTAATTAATTCGCTTTACAAGAGCAACATTAATGACATCATGACAGGTTACCGAGGATTTAACCGTTTCTTTGTGAAATCTTTTCCAGTTATGAGTCCAGGATTTCAAATTGAAACGGAATTGAGTATTCACTCTTTGGATAAACGCTTCTTGATTCGTGAAATCCCTATTGACTATAGAGATCGCCCAGAAGGAAGTGAATCAAAACTTAATACTATTTCTGATGGTATTAAGGTTATGAAAACTATTTTCACTTTATTCAAAGACTATAAGCCGTTAATCTTTTTCTCTTTGTGGGCTTTGTTGTTTTTGATACTGGGTTTGGCGAGTGGATTGCCAGTTATATTCGAATTTGTTGAAACTCAATATATTACCAAAATTCCTTCTGCAATTTTGGCAGTTGGTCTAATTATTGTTGCCATGCTTTGTTTCGCTTGTGGGCTTATTCTGGATACGGTAGTATCCAATTGGCGTAAAGAGTATGAACTTGAATTGCATCGTGTAGCAGAAAGGTACAAGAATATCGACGAGGTAATTTAAATGTATTCATCATTGATGAAGAATAAAAAAGGCATTTTGCTGATTTTAGTTTCAGCGCTTCTATCGGCGCTGGGGCAGGCTGCATGGAAAATGAATGAAAGTTTTATTTCGCTAGAATTGATCATTGGTTTCATTCTTTACGGTCTTGGAGCAGTAGTAATGATTATTGCTTTTCGTTTTGGTAGTCTGTCGGTATTACAGCCTTTTCTAAGTATTGGATATATTATTGCATTAATCATCGGTTTCTTTTATTTCAAAGAGAATATTTCTGTTCATCAGGTTATTGGCATATTCGTCATTATTCTAGGTGTAATATTAATTGGAGGTGGAGATGATTAATATAATTCTCCTTCTCTCCATGACTTTGCTTGGGTCGCTTGGTGCGTTCTTTTTTAAAAAGGCGTCTGCTGCGTCTCCAGGTTTAAATCGTCTATTTCTACTGCCTTTCCTTGTAGGAGGCTCTCTTTATTTTTTTGGTGCAGTATTAAATATTATTTTGCTACGTTTTTTGCCGTACACGCTTGTCTATCCATTAACATCTATTACTTATATTTGGACATTGATCATTTCATGGTTATTTTTATCCGAGAAAATATCAATCAAAAAAATAATAGGTGTTGTGCTAGTAGTGGTCGGTACATTTTTACTTATTTGATTTTCCAATCTATTTACACGGGAGGCGTACGATATGAAAGGAATTATTCTTGCAGGAGGTACAGGTACGCGACTGTATCCTTTGACTAAAGTAACCAATAAACACTTACTGCCAGTGGGCAAATATCCGATGATCTTTTATTCGGTTCATAAATTGAAGCAGGCCGGAGTTAACGATATTCTGATCGTGACTGGTAAAGAACATATGGGCGACGTTGTAAACCTGTTGGGTAGCGGTCGCGATATGGGTGTCACCTTTACATACAAGGTGCAAGATGAGGCAGGCGGTATTGCTCAAGCATTGGATTTGGCAGAGCATTTCGTTGGAGACGACCAGATGATCGTTATCCTTGGCGACAATGTATTTGCGGACGATATTACGCCGTTTGTGGAAAATTTCCGTGCACAGCAAAAGGGTGCCAAACTGCTGCTGCAACAAGTGCATGATCCGCAGCGCTATGGTGTAGCCGAGCTGGATGGCGAACGTATCGTTTCTATCGAAGAAAAACCAAAAGTACCGAAAAGTGAATATGCTGTTACAGGCATTTACATGTTTGACAGCAATGTATTTGATATCGTAAAAACATTGAAGCCTTCCGCACGTGGTGAGCTGGAGATTACTGATGTGAACAATGCATATATTCAGCGTGGCGAACTGTCTTTTGATATTCTGGAAGGCTGGTGGACGGATGCGGGTACGCATGCTTCGCTTGCCAAAGCCAATGAACTGGCAAAAGATATTACGTTTGGAGAAGAATTTGGTAAGCTGAAGTTATAGGAGGATATTATGAAAGCCATACCGTCTAAACTACAAGGAGCCTTGCTGCTTGATCCGGTAGTACATGGAGATCATAGAGGCTACTTTATGGAAAGCTACAATCAAAAGATTATGCACGAGCTGGGCATCAAGCATGATTTTGTACAAGATAATCAATCTCTGTCTGCGGATCCCGGTGTACTGCGTGGATTACATTATCAATTGAATCCAAAGGCACAAACCAAATTGGTACGTGTCATTGCTGGTGCGATTTACGATGTCATTGTAGATATCCGTAAAGAATCGCCCACATTTGGCCAATGGCAGGGATTTATTTTAAGTGAATACAACAAGCGTCAATTGCTCGTTCCTCAGGGCTTTGCCCACGGCTTTTGTACGCTGGTGCCGAATACGCAAGTATTGTACAAAGTCGATGAGTATTATTCGCCCGAGCATGACCGTGGTATTTTGTGGAATGATCCTGCATTGGGAATTGACTGGCCGGTAAACGCACCGGTCTTGTCCGATAAGGATACGCGTCAGCCGCTGCTTCAGGATGCAGATCTCAATTTTTGATTGTATATAAATAATATGAACAATGAATAAGGTTCAGCCCCGTTGCTGAATCTTATTCATTGATACAGGAGGAAAAAGCATGAAATTACTCGTGACTGGCGGTGCCGGCTTTATCGGCAGCAACTTTGTATTGTACATGCTGCGTGAACATCCAGAGTATCAGATCATCAATGTGGATGCGCTGACCTATGCAGGCAATTTGGAAAATCTGAAAGAGATTGAAGGCAATCCGAACCATACGTTTGTGAAAGCCGATATCGGCGATTCAGCCAAAATGGATGAACTCGTATCGCAAGGTGTAGATATTATCGTTAACTTTGCTGCCGAATCGCACGTAGATCGCAGTATTTTGGAGCCAGATGTATTTGTAAAAACGAACGTTCTCGGTACACAAGTACTGCTTGATGTTGCCAAAAAACATAATATTACTAAGTTTGTTCAAGTATCCACAGACGAAGTATACGGAACACTAGGTGAAACGGGTCTGTTTACGGAAGAAACACCACTGACACCAAACAGTCCATATTCTGCGAGTAAAGCAGGCGGCGATCTGTTGGTACGTGCTTACCATGAAACATTTGGTCTGCCGGTGAACATCACTCGTTGCTCTAACAACTACGGACCATTCCAATTTCCTGAGAAACTGATTCCATTGATCATTTCTCGCGCTCTTGCTGATGAAGCATTGCCAGTGTATGGCGACGGTTTGAATATCCGCGATTGGCTGTATGTAGAAGATCACTGTAGTGCAATTGATCTTGTCATTCATGAAGGTAAAAATGGTGAAGTGTACAATATCGGCGGCAACAATGAACGTACTAATATTCATATCGTCAAAACGATTTTGGAACAACTGGGCAAGCCAGAATCGCTGATTAAATATGTCGAAGATCGTCCGGGTCATGACCGTCGTTACGGTATCGATCCAACCAAAACGATGACGGAGTTGGGTTGGAAACCGAAGCATAATTTCGAATCCGGTATCAAGGCAACCATCCAATGGTATCTGGATAACAAAGAATGGTGGACCCGTATCGCTTCCGGCGAATATCAGGCATACTACCAGCAACAATACGGCAGCCGTTTGGGTGAGAAATGATGAAAGTACTTGTTACCGGAGCCTCCGGTCAACTGGGCGTAGATACGGTTACTGTACTGGAACGCAAAGGTCATACCGTATTGGGCTGCGATCGCAATCAGCTGGACATTACCAATCTAGAGCAATGCCAGCAGGTGGTCAGTGAATTTGTACCAGATGTGATTATTCATTGTGCTGCTTACACCGCCGTGGATGCAGCGGAAACTGATATCGATGGCGCGTATCTGGTCAATGCGACGGGCAGCCGCAATATCGCTGTTGCTGCTGAAGCGGTACAGGCGAAAGTCATCTATATCAGTACTGATTATGTATTCGATGGTCAAGGTGAGCAGCCGCACCATGAATATGACAACACTGATCCGCAAGGCATTTATGGCAAATCTAAGCGGGCAGGTGAAGTACTGACGCAGACATTGTCCAGTCGATATTTTATCGTGCGTACTTCATGGGTATATGGCTTGCATGGCAATAACTTTGTGAAAACAATGTTGAAGCTAGGTCAGGAGAAGCCGCAGCTGAAAGTAGTACACGACCAGAAGGGGTCACCGACCTATACCGTCGATTTGGCGGAATTCCTGTCTGAGCTGATGCTAACGGAGAAATATGGTATTTATCATGCGTCCAACCGTGAAGCTTGTACTTGGTATGAATTTACACAGGAGATCTTTGCACAAGCTAAGCAGATTCTAAAAGTGGATATTACCGCTGAGTTGGAACCTTGCACGACGGCTGACTTTCCACGCCCGGCTCCGCGTCCTGCCAATTCCGTAATGGAGCATTTGTCTATTCGTACAAATGGCTTTGAAGATATCCGTTCTTGGCAGGAAGGATTGACTGCCTTTTTACAAGAATG
Organism: Paenibacillus sp. JQZ6Y-1; assembly: GCF_040719145.1. Classification (NCBI taxonomy): domain Bacteria; kingdom Bacillati; phylum Bacillota; class Bacilli; order Caryophanales; family Paenibacillaceae; genus Paenibacillus; species Paenibacillus kandeliae. Next base: position 12,284 of record NZ_JBFDUZ010000007.1, on the reverse strand, counting down.
GAAGCAAAATTCTCAGGCGTAAAATGGTGGAATGATCATATGCTGTGAATGGGAACAGTGTATTGTCATGATGCGATATAGAAGCGGTACTGTCCGATAGCGAATGGACAGTACCGCTTTTTTTGATTAGTAGATGAATAGAGAGAAGTATGCTGGAATTGCATAGGCATGGATGATAGTATAGAGCAGAATGCTAAATCATAGAGTGGAGTAATCGTATGGCCAACCAAACTTTGCAGGTGTTGTTATCTACCTATAATGGAGAGAAATACATAGCTCAGCAATTGGATAGTATTTTTGCGCAAAGCTATCGTGATATCAAAATCTTGATTCGTGATGATGGTTCATATGATAGGACTGCTTCTATCGTACAACAATACATGCAGCGTTACCCGAATCGAATCGAATGGATTGCTGGCGAAAATATCGGAGTAGTACGAAGCTTTTGGAGCCTAATACAGCAGGCTGATCAGGAAGCTGCCTATTTTTGCTTTTGCGATCAGGATGACGTATGGATGCCTGATAAAGCAAATAGAGCAATACAGAAGCTGCAACAGCTTGAAGCGCCAATTGAACTGAATAGAATAGATACGACGCGCCCTGTAATGGTATGTACGGCTACCCAATTAACTGATGAAACGTTGACGCCAACAGCAATATGGCCAGGAGCACCAGCTCGTCCACCTTCGTTTTATAATGCGTTATTTCAAAATATTGCTGTCGGAGCAACCATGTCGATCAATCGGAGCACGCTGCAATTGCTAAACTCCGTGTCTGCAAATACCGCGAATATGTTAATGCACGATTGGTGGGTATATATAACTGTTTCTTGCTTTGGTACCATATTTTTTGATCCCGAGCCATCTATCTACTATCGTCAACATGCTAACAATGCAGTCGGGGGAGAAGCTACTCTTTTGCAGAAGATTAACAAAAAGCTAAGTAGTTTCAAAAAGCATCAAAATCAAAAACTGCTCGTTGTTCAGGCAATGGAGTTCAACAAGCAGTATGGTGATCGAATGACCGATAAGGTTATGCTGGAACAACTACATGCTTTTATTGCACCGAGATATCGGATCATGGATCGGATTCGTTATCTACGAAAATGCCGATTATACCGTCAATCGAGGACAGAAAATATTCTATTTCGCTTGCTGATCCTGATTGGCTATCTCTAAGGCAATCCTCTTCTGTATGTAATCCCATTTGCAGCTTATCTGAAAATACTGAAAAGATCTCATTGGGATAATCTTGAAATTAACTTCTGCATGATGATCTATGCTATAATGCCTGTAGACTGAAGTCCGGTCCGTACAGAGCATGTACAATAACCGGTAAAACTTCTCTACATGACTACTAGCAATTGCAGCATCATAGCCTATGAATCAACACAACCTGTTGATCATCAAGCTACGATATGCGAACTTCAAGGCAGGAGCGTTATTATGGACGTTAGCGTTTTAATTTTAAATTATAATACATGTCAGCTGACACTGGATTGTATTGCATCGGTATATCGTTCGCAGACACAGTATGCGTACGAGATTATCGTAGTCGACAATCATTCCAGTGATGATTCCGTCACCCGCATTCCGGCAACTTTCCCGGATGTTGTATTCATCGCTAATCCCGACAACGGAGGCTTTGCCAAAGGCAATAATATTGGCATGAAACAGGCACAGGGACGATACACATTGCTGCTCAATTCCGATACCATCGTAGAACCGGACACACTGGAAACGATGGTTTCTTTTATGGACAGCCATCCGCGTGCAGGTGCGGCAGGCTGCAAAATTGTTTTGCCGGACGGTTCGCTGGACAAGGCATGCAAGCGTGGCTTTCCTACGCCTTCAGCATCGTTTTATTACGCGTTCGGATTTTCCAAATGGTTTCCGAACAATCCCAAGTTTAACGGATACCAGCTAGGGTATCTGAGCCCCGACGAGAGCTACCAAGTCGACTCGCTGGTTGGCGCGTTTATGCTCGTCCGGCGTGAAGTCATTCAGCAGATTGGTGGGCTGGATGAAGCATTTTTCATGTACGGTGAAGATATTGATTGGTGCTACCGGATCAAGGAAGCAGGCTGGGAGATTCATTACCGAGGCAATACGTTTATTGTGCATTACAAGGGAGCGAGTAGCCGCCGCAAGCCGTTCAAGATCATTTACGAGTTTCATCGGGCGATGTGGCTGTTTCACCGCAAGCATTATCGGAACAAGTACTCGTTTATCACAAATGGTATTGTGTATATGGGCATCGGGGTGAAGCTTGCGATGTCATTGATTAAAAATAAATTGTTGCGACCGGCTTCCGTATCGACAGCCGAGGCAGAAAGGAGAGTTCAGACGTGATCCGCAAAAATCAGCGATTTTTGACCCGACTGTATATTTTGACGGATTTCTTTGTGATTCAGCTGTCCTTTCTGCTTGCTTGGTTTTTAAAATTCCAAGCTTTGGTGCTGCCGTATGATAATTCGCCTGAAGGGTATGGCGCATTGCCGATTGAGACTTACTTTATGTGGAGTATGATCTATGGCGGTATCGCCGTATTGATCGGAACGATGAGTAGCTTGTATTCAGCCAAGCGCAAAAAACGGTTTGCCGATGAAATGCTGAAAATTGTGCAGACGCATGCAGTTAGTATTTTCGTCTTGCTTGGCGCGTTATTCTTCTTCAAAGAAGTCAATATTTCCCGTTACTATCTGCTCGTGTATATGATCTTCAACCTGCTGTTCATTATATCCTACCGATATATTATCAAGCTGGGATTGAAGCGGGCGCGGCAAAAAGGCTTTAACAAGCAGTTTGTATTGATTCTAGGCGCAGGCTCACTCGGTAAACGGTTTTATGATAATCTGCTGCAATACCCAGAAATGGGCTATGAGGTGGTCGGTTTTCTGGATGATTACCGTGATTTCGACAATATCGAGCTGCGTAAGTACAAGCCGGTATTGGGGAAAATCAATGAATTAGGCGATAAGCTGCATTCCATGATGATTGATGAGGTCATTCTCGCGCTTCCGCTGGATGCGCATGACAAGTATCCGTGGATCATTGCAGAATGTGAAAAGGCAGGCGTGCGTACGCTCATTATTCCTGACTTCTTCGACTATTTGCCAGCGCGACCGTATTTCGATAATTTTGCAGGGATGCCGATGATTAACGTGCGCGATATTCCACTGGATATTGCTGCCAATCGGATTTTCAAGCGTGGCTTTGATATTCTATTCTCCCTCGCAGCCATTTTGGTTACATCGCCGATTATGCTTGTCGTTGCCATCGGGGTGAAGCTGACCTCGCCGGGACCGATTATTTTCAAGCAGGAGCGGGTCGGTCTGAATCGTCGTAACTTCATGATGTTCAAATTCCGCTCCATGCGTGTGATTCCAGAAGGTCAGGTGGATACGGGCTGGACAACTGCTAACGATCCACGTAAAACGAAGTTCGGTTCGTTTATCCGTCGTACTAGTCTGGATGAGCTGCCACAATTTTTCAATGTGTTGATCGGCGATATGAGTGTGGTCGGTCCGCGTCCAGAGCGTCCTTATTACGTGGAGCAATTCCGTGAGGAGATTCCGAAGTATATGGTTAAGCACCATGTACGCCCCGGTATTACTGGTTGGGCACAGAGCAATGGCTTGCGCGGTGATACATCCATCGAGGATCGGATCAACCATGATATTTTCTACATTGAGAATTGGTCGTTGCTGTTCGACATTAAGATTATTTTCAAAACGATTCGCAACGGATTCGTGAACAAAAACGCATATTGATACACCTATCGCTTAATGAGGAATATCATAACGACATATACACAGAATAACGACATATACAATGATTACAAACGAAATAAGCCGATGTCCTACTTGTATAAAGTAGGGCATTTTTGTTCGCATCACATACGAACATTGACACCATACACCTGCTGTCATAGACTTATTCTGAAGGTTGTGTCAAAGACGGAGGAATATCATTGAGAGACGAAATGAAAACATGGCGGCATGTGTTTAAACTAGACCCGGATCGCGAACTGTCCGATGACGATTTGGATCGGATTTGTATGTCCGGCACGGATGCTATTATGGTTGGCGGTTCATCCGGCATTACGTATGACAACACAGTGGATCTCATGTCTCGTGTACGTCGATACGAGTTGCCCTGCGTGCTGGAAGTATCCGATCTGGAAGCGGTGGTGCCGGGCTTTGATCTGTATATGATTCCAATGGTACTGAACACGCAGCAGAGCGAGTGGATCATTGGTAGGCATGTGCAGGCGATTGAGCAGTACAGTCATCTCATTCCATGGGAATTGCTTATACCGGAAGGGTATATTGTATTAAATGGCGAATCTACTGTAGCGCAATTGACGGGTGCAGTCACCGATCTGGATGCCGATATGGCTGCTGCTTATGCGCAGGTTGCAGATCGTCTATGGCAGTTACCGATAGTGTATATCGAATATAGTGGCACCTTTGGTGATATGGAGCTGGCAGCAGATATTCGCCGAGCGACTCGTAACGCACATGTGTTTTACGGTGGTGGCGTGATTGATGAGCAGACAGCACGTCAGGCGTCGCAGGTATGTGATACCGTCATTGTTGGCAATATTGTGTATAGCGATTTGCAGCAGGCGCTGACAACCGTATTCGCTGTAAAGTCATAACACGATTCGATGAATACCGTTGCCGCGATAATACTCCATGATTGTACAGGCTTCCACGCACTTCCAAAGGAACACGCATACCACTAGGACTTGCATAGCTAAGGTTTCAACGTAATACCAATTCCACTGCATCCTATAATAGAGATGCGTTACATCATCGCTTCAGACGACTAATTTGATCCGCAGCAATCATTCACTATATACCGACGACTTGGAATGTCGGACTATTCTTCCTATCAGTGTATTACTGTTTCATCTGTTTTCCATGTTGCATCATTTTCTACGATGTACATAAGCTGTACATCGTCTCGCAGGAGTATGGAAAATACTATTATTTGGTTTGAAAGGGGCACTATTTCGCATGACGATGATTAACATCAAAGACGCCATCAACCGCCTAAATCCAAGACAAAAGGAAGCGGCATTAGCAACTGATGGTCCACTACTCATTATGGCAGGCGCGGGCAGTGGGAAAACACGCGTACTGACTCACCGTATCGCCCATATTATCGATTCCCGCAAATCGGCGCCTTGGGGCATTCTTGCGATTACCTTTACGAACAAAGCCGCTCGTGAGATGCAGGAGCGGGTATCCCAGCTGGTTGGTCCAGATGGACGCGAAATCTGGGTATCCACGTTTCACTCCATGTGCGTACGTATTTTGCGTCGTGATATTGAGCGGATCGGTTTTACCTCTAATTTCTCCATTCTGGATTCTGGGGATCAGCTATCTGTAATCCGTTCTTGTATGAAAGACCTGAACATGGATACGAAAAAGTTTGAACCGAAAACCGTTCAATCCATGATCAGCACAGCGAAGAACGAATTGGTCACACCAGATCAATATGAGCGCAATATCGGTGATTATTTTGAAGGGCTGGCAGCCAAAGTATATACCATGTATCAGCGTCGTCTGCGCGCGAATAACTCGCTCGATTTTGACGATCTGATCATGACGACGATTCAACTGTTCAAGGAAGTACCGGAAGTACTGGAGTTTTACCAGAAGAAATTCCGTTATATCCATGTCGATGAATATCAAGATACGAACCGTGCGCAATATATGCTGTGTAATATGCTGGCAGACGCGCATCACAATATTTGCGTCGTCGGCGATAGTGACCAGTCGATTTACCGCTGGCGTGGTGCGGATATTACGAATATTTTGAATTTTGAAAAAGATTATCCCGAAGCGAAAACGATTTTGCTGGAGCAAAACTATCGTTCTACCTCCAACATCCTGAACGCAGCCAATGAAGTCATCGGCAACAACGGTGGTCGCAAACCGAAAAAGCTGTGGACGGACAAAGAAGGTGGCGCCAAGATCAAAGTCTACCGCGCTGACTCCGAACATGATGAAGGTTACTTCGTTACCTCTGAGATTCATAAAAATGTAAAAGCTGGTCGCCCGTATCAAGACCATGCGATTCTATATCGTACCAATGCGCAGTCACGGGTCATAGAGGAAATTCTGATCAAGTCGGATATTCCGTACCAGATTGTCGGCGGCATCAAGTTCTATGATCGAAAAGAGATCAAGGACATTCTCGGCTATCTGCGTCTGTTATCTAACCCGGATGATGATATCAGCTTGACCCGCGTTATCAATGTACCGAAGCGTGGTATCGGTGATACCAGTGTGGCGAAGCTAGCATCGGCAGCAGGAGAACGTGGCATTTCGATTTTCAAAGTGCTAGAGATTGTCGATGATCTGGGCTTTGCTGGACGTACGCGCAATGCACTGGTGGAATTTTACGATATGATTGCGGCGCTTCATCAGATGGTGGATTATCTGTCTGTGACCGAATTGACCGAGAAGATTTTGGAGATGTCTCAATACCGAGTGGAGCTGCAACGTGAGAATACGCTGGAATCCAAAGCGCGCGTCGAGAATATTGAAGAGTTCTTGTCGGTTACGATGGAATTTGAAAAGAACAATGATGATAAATCGCTCGTATCGTTCCTGACGGATCTGGCGTTGATCGCTGACATTGATTCGATGGGCGATGATCCTGAAGAGCAGGAAGATGCCGTTGTACTGATGACGATGCACAGTGCGAAGGGTCTAGAGTTCCCAACTGTATTTATTATCGGGATGGAGGAAGGCGTCTTCCCACATAGCCGTGCTTTTATGGATAATGATGAGCTGGAAGAGGAACGTCGTCTAGCGTATGTTGGTATTACCAGAGCTGAGAAGCAGTTGTTCTTGTCCTGCGCACAGATGCGTACACTGTTTGGACGTACAACCGCTAACCCACCATCACGCTTCTTGGAGGAGATTCCAGAAGAGTACAAAGAAGATACACGCGTAGCACCAAATAACTATCGTCGTGGTGGCGGTAGCAGCTATGGTAACGGCGGACGCGGCTTTGGCGGCAATGGAAGCGGCGGCAGTAACTTTGGCGCACGTCGAGATAACTCATCGGCATTTGGCAGTGGATCGTCTGCACGTGCCGTACCGCGCACAGCACCAGCATCCTCTGGTGTAACTGTAAGTACTGGCAATGGCGCTGCACCAAAACCAGCAGCAAGCGGAGGCGGTAGCTTCCAAGCTGGTGACAAAGTTTCTCATGGCAAATGGGGCATCGGTACCATTGTAGCTGTCAAAGGAACGGGTAATGATATGGAGCTGCAAATTGCGTTCCCAGCACCGACTGGCTTGAAACGACTGCTGGCAGGCTTTGCACCAATTACCAAAGTAGAATAATTCCTGTCCTTATCAAAAGGAAATCCTATTGCTGTTCTATTTCAATAGGGGAACCTATTGTACAAACCAAGCAGTATACTGCGCCACATGCAGATGCTGTCTATATTTCGAGGCGGCTGTCTATTTCATTGGCAGCCGTCTTACATATCACGAACGGAGAGATGCCCCCAATGGACCCGATGAAGGAAATGGAAAGCCTTGTCGCCGAGCTGAACAACTATAATTATCATTATTACACCATGGACGAGCCGCTTGTGGATGATAAAGCCTACGATGCGCTGTACGACCGATTGCTGCAATTGGAACAGGATAGCGGTGTCGTATTGCCGGATTCCCCTACCTTGCGCGTAGGTGGCGAACTGCTGAAGGGCTTTTTGCCGCATCGTCATTTGGCGCCGCTGTGGAGTCTCGACAAAGCGCAGAATCTGGAGAAGTTGTCCAGCTGGCATACCCGCGCACGTAAACGCATCGACGATTACAACGAGAAGAACCCAGATACGCCGCTACCGGAACCAAGCTATGCGGTTGAACTGAAGTTTGACGGATTGACACTGAATCTGACCTATGAACATGGGCGTTTGGTTCAGGCAGCAACTCGCGGGAACGGTGTGGTTGGTGAAGGCATTTTAGAACAGGTCAAAACAATCCGCTCCATTCCACTATCGATTCCATTTACCGACGGCAAACTGGAAATTCAGGGTGAAGGCATCATGAATCTGTCTGTGCTGGAAGCGTATAACGAAGCTGCTTCAGACAAAGACAAACTCAAAAATGCCCGTAATGCAGCCGCAGGCGCATTGCGTAATCTCGACCCCAAAATCACATCCAAACGCAAGCTGAATGCCTACTTCTACAATGTAGGCTATGCAGAAGGAGTGACTTTCCAAAATCAACAGGATATGATGCAATTTCTGCGGGATAACCATCTACGCGTCAATCCTTCTGTTTTTTATTATCAGAATTTTGATGATGTCATTGTAAAACTAGAAGAAATCCAAGCCGAACGCAGCAGCCTTGATTATCTAATCGATGGCGCCGTGGTCAAAATTACCGATATGCGCACCCGTGAAGTACTGGGATATACTGATAAGTTCCCACGCTGGGCAGTCGCCTACAAATTCGAAGCCGAAGAGACAAGTACGATTCTTGAATCCGTCAGCTGGAATGTAGGACGTACTGGCAAAATCACTCCACTCGCACGTGTGGAAGCTGTCGAGCTGGCAGGCGTAACCGTACAGAATTGTACCCTCAACAATATCGGCGACATCGAACGCAAAAATCTGAAATACGCACTAGGTACCCGCGTTTACATCCGTCGTTCCAACGATGTAATTCCCGAAATCTTGGGCAAAGTGTCTGAGGAGAATGACGGCGAAGAGATTGTATACCCAGATCAATGCCCAGCATGTGGCTTCCCCGTTGAGCAGCGTGGAGCTCATCTGTTCTGTAACAACAAATTCGGCTGTGAACCGCAGATTGTAGCGCGGATCACTCATTTTGCTTCCCGCGATGCGATGGACATTGAGACATTCAGCATCAAGACCGCAACGCAACTGCAAAGCGAATTGCAGGTACGTGAACCAGCAGATTTGTATACGTTGAAGCTAGACGATCTTGTGAAGCTAGAACGCTTTGGCGAACGTAAAGCTAATAACCTGTTGCAAGCGATTGAAGACAGCAAGACTCGTGATCTAGCATCGTTCCTGTACGCACTTGGCATTCCGAACACAGGCAAAACGACAACACGTATGCTGGCAGAGCACTATCGCGATCTGGACAAAATCCGTTCGGCTACCGTGGAAGAATTGGTAGAACTGCCAGATGTAGGTTCAATCGTTGCTGAAAGTATCGTCGAATACTTTGCCGATCCATTTATGCAGACTGGAATTGAACGTATGCTGGAGCAGGGAGTACAGCCCCAAGTTCCCGAAGCACCAGCAGTGGTGATAACCGAAGATTCATACTTTAATGGCAAAACCGTTGTATTGACTGGTACACTGCACACGATGACTCGTGACGATGCCGCTGAACGGTTGGAGCAACTCGGAGCCAAAGTCACGGGTAGTGTATCCAAAAAAACCGACATCGTCATTGCAGGCGAAAAAGCAGGCAGCAAACTCACCAAAGCACAGGACCTCGGTATTGAGATTATTGAAGACGAACAACAACTCCGCAAACTGCTAAATCTGGACGAAGCATAACAGAACAAGCAAAAAGCTAAAGAGCCTAAAGAGCCTAAAGAGCCTAAAGAGCCTAAAGAGCCTAAAGAGCCTAAAGAGCCTCCTTTACCACCTGGTACGTTAAATGTGCAATACAGAATCTAAAAAGGACGAGCATCTCTACACAAGCAGAGACACTCGTCCTTTTTATTTACCATTATAGCAGCCAATCACACGTTATATCACATTGCATCAATAACTCGCCATAACCCCTGATTAGCTCAAATTATCCGGCAGCCAAGCATCCTTATCATAACCACGTTGTTCCCAGTACCCAGTATGATCGTCAGCAATCAGCTCGATGCGATTCAGCCATTTTACCGATTTGTAAGCATACATTTTCGGAATGACGAGGCGTACCGGTCCACCGAGATCGGCAGGAATCACATTGCCATCATGCAGCACAGCCACCATAATATCCTTCAACTGCGCCTGCTCCATCGTAATCGAATCGGTATACACTCCGTCACCGGAATAAAATTTGATCGTACGCGCTTCAGACTTAACCCCTGCCATTTTCAAAAAGTCGAGCAACGGAATGCCTTCCCACGTATTTTTATACACTGACCAGCCTGTCACACAATGAAAATCACTAACCTGAACGTGCCGCTTCAAAGACAAGAATTGCTCCCAATTCCATGTTTGCGGCTTATTCACCAGCCCATCAATCGTAAAGGACCAGTTACTATTATCAAAAGAAGGAATAGGCGTTACCGTATACACACGAAACTCACCCTGCGCACCGCCACCAATAGGCGGCGACGAATCAGTAAGCGGTTTAGGATCAGGAACCATTTTGTTCGGATTGCTAGCTTCCATTTCCGTCCAACTGCCGCCACTGCTTGTTAACGAATTGCCCAGCCATCTCAGAAAAGTAGGACCAACGGAAACAGCCAGCCCAATACCAATTGCCCCACGCAAAAAGGAACGTCTTGTATAAAATGGTGTTGCTTCCTGTGGGCGTGCCGCAGGAATAACCACAGGTTTTTTGACCATAGGCTCCGAATCAGAACTCACCGTCTCTGAAGCTATATGATCAGGTTGTAATCGAATGGAACGCTTCTTCGGATCTTTCAACCAAGCTGTACGGGTCAGCGAATGGTAGATAATATAAGGCAAACCAATCCAAGTCAGCAAATCATGTACAAATAGTGCGGTATTGGCAATATTCGGTCCAACCTGCCGTAGCAGCCATAACAAAATGCCTGATACGATCCAACCAATCAGCAAAATCATGACCAGAATTACATTCATTTTCTGCGCTGGTTTTTGCCGAATCTGCTTCCAGTGCTTGGAGGCGAGGAATAAGTAGTAAATCACCGGTACCAGCAATGCCAGTCCACCGATAATATGAACCCAACGAATCCAAACACGAACCTCGCCCAGAACCTCTCGCCAGAATCCTCCTAGCAAAACAAGTCCAGTTACCGCCAGTAATGCCACTAGCCAAGCATTCCACGTATGAAGGCGAATGAGCTTTTTACCAAAGCCCTTTTGAATCATGGAAAGCAAACGACTCATACCTATGTTCCTCCCTTGCAATAGATGAATAACCAATCATGATGCTACAGATACAAATCGATTTCCAAGTCCGGCATACTCAAGTTGCGCATACTATTAAGAGAAAACATTCCTAAATTATAATTTCACGCTCGATCTATTGCGTTGCCTTATATTGAAATCAAACGCAGCAAGATCTACATCGAAAACAACAAGTCCTTCATTACAACTCGATATCAATTCGTTCACATACCATCAGCCGTCTACATATGAAGTCGCCGTATGCCTCTAACATGATTCGCAAAATAATAGAAATTGGATGATACCAATAATCAAAAGGAAAAGGAGAAAGGTAGGCTAGAAGATAAAAGCACTACATACAAAGAAAGCAATGTTACATACGTTCATGCAAAGCCTCAAACAAACAGGCAAATGAAAATTCTATAGTAATATTATTTCTGCGATTCATACAGATATACAGGAGGGCAAGTGCTATTGGGAATGTCATATATAAGTGGTTCAATCGACAAGACGTAAATGATTGATAGAATCAAACAATAGTAACGTGGCTAAATAACTTAAATACAACTACTTTACATTCATTATAAACATACTGTTTATAAGAAGCGAGTTACAGTTGAAGAAAACTGAGATCATATAAAGGATAAGAGTTGCATATACAGAATGATCATAGACTCTATACAAACCTGCATATAGGATGGATATTCCTAAATAAAATAAAATTAAAAAAAGACTTGCTAACTTTCTGGATACATGATATATTATTCAAGTCGCCTCGAGCGGCAAACAACTTTGAAAGAAAATGATTTAAAAAAAGTTGTTGACTAACTGACTCGCATATGATAAGATATAAGAGTTGTTGCGAAATGAATAAACAACAAACAAGTTCTTTGAAAACTGAACAAATAGGATTTGAAATAATAGAGAACAGCAATGTTCTCGCCAGCAAGAAATGAGCAAGTCAAACACTTTTATGGAGAGTTTGATCCTGGCTCAGGACGAACGCTGGCGGCGTGCCTAATACATGCAAGTCGAGCGGAGTTGATGAGAAGCTTGCTTCTTTGAGACTTAGCGGCGGACGGGTGAGTAACACGTAGGCAACCTGCCCTTTAGCCTGGGATAACTACCGGAAACGGTAGCTAATACCGGATACTTTCGTTGTCCGCATGGACGAC